>JBAXXO010000383.1:0-2889 GCA_037127855.1 Alphaproteobacteria bacterium | reverse complement strand
AGACCCGGGCTTTCGTAAGCAGTGGTGCCCCTATGGGGCTGAAGTCCGGCCTTAGTTGGTGGCCGTGCCTTCGATTGCGGGCACAGCCGCAGCGGCCTGACGGCCAATCTCGATCCGGCGCGGCTTCAACGCCTCGGGCGTTTCGCGGATCAGGTCGATATGCAGCATGCCGTTTTCATGGGTGGCGCCGGTGACGCGCACATGATCGGCCAGTGCAAAGCGGCGCTCAAAGGCACGGGTGGCAATGCCACGGTGCAGATAGGCGCGCTGTGCCACCTCGTCCGACCGCTTGGCCGATACGACCAGTGCGGCATCCTTGACCTCGACCGACAGATCATCGGGCCCAAAACCGGCAACGGCGATCGAGATGCGATAGGCATCGTCGGCGGTCTTTTCGATGTTGTAGGGCGGATAGGTCGGCTGGGCGACGTCGGTGCTCAGCACGCGGTCCATCAGGTCGGCAATCCGGTCATAACCGACCGTTGCCCGGTAAAGCGGGGCGAAATTCAAAGTTTGCATGGCATCCTCCTTGGAGCGATGAAAGGTTTACCCTCCCAATGTGGGACGGGCGGTTTCTTGTGCCGGGCCCAGCATTGGCACCCGCCACACCCCCTATCTGGGAAGCCGCAACCTCTGTGTCAAGAACCACGCGGGCCTTATGCCAGATGATCGATCCGCTCCATGTATTGGGCAAGGCCGCGCACTTGCCCCAGCCAGCTTGCAATCAGCCTGGGGTCATGTGGGGCGGCATGGACGCCCGGCGCAATCTCATGCCGCAACACCGAGTCCACCGCCATCGACACCGGGGTCGAGACCAGCCGCGCCATCGCCGTGCCGCGCGCATCGCCCCAGGCATCCGTGGCCCAGGTTTCGTGGAACATGATCCGCCCGTCACGCTCGGCCAAAAGGTCGACGAACAGCAGCACCCGGTCCGGCTCGCCCGGCGCATAGGAATTGTCGCGCACGAACTGCGCCGCCATCTCGGCCAGCCTTGCATCGCCCTCGGGGCCTGACAGCGTCTCGATTTCGCGGAACACCGGCGTCCAGGCTTCGGCCCAGCCGTTCAGCCGGATCGTGCCTCGCACGAAATCGCGCAGCTTCCAGTTCGGATCAAACCGGTAATCGGTGATGAACGGATAGGAATCGCGGTTCGGATAGACCTCAAAGCTTTCCGGGCTTGGCAGCGGCGCGTCATAGCGGGTGATCGCATCCCATGGCCGTGATGCGCGCAATTCGCTGAAATTCCGCAGGCTGCGTGATGGTGATCGCAACGCCTTCAACACCCCCAGCGGCGCCCAACTGAACTTGTAACGGAACGGGTTGGGAATTTTCGGCACCCCGCCGCAATAGGACAGGAACGAGATCACGTTGTCCGCGTGATAGCCTTTGCACGCGCGGTAGCGCGCCACCAGATCATGCGCCATCAGATGGTCGATGCCGGGGTCCAGCCCCACCTCGTTGACCGAAACCAGCCCCTTGTCGGCAAACGCGCCGTCCAGCGCCTTCATCTCGGGCGAGATATAGGACGACGATACGAAATGCGCCCCCTTGTCCAGACAGGCTTTGGCGATGCCCACATGGTGATCCACCGTCAGCATGGAAATCGCGATGTCGCCGGGCTGCAAGGCCGCGGTCAGCGCCTCCAACCCATAGGCGCGGATATCGCCGGCGATGTCGCCCACCGCCTCGGCGGCCTTGGCGACCGTGCGGTTCCACACCACCACCGGGTGCCCGGCCTCGATCAACCTGCGCAAACCGGGCCCCGAAGACAGGCCCGTGCCACACCAATGTATCGTCATGTTCTTCCCCTCAGACCCGCGCCACATGGGCGTCAAATTCCAACTTGGCCCGCGCCCAGACCCCTTGATCCAGCGCCCCCAGCGTCAACAGCGACCCCAGCAACTGTGCTGCATAATCGCGACTGCTCTCGACCGGCAGCAAGGATGGCAGATTGTCGATCGCCGTCACATCCAGCACCGGGTCCTGTGCCACCCGCAACGCCGGCGCCTCCCAATCCGTGGCTTGGCCATAGACCTTGATCGGCGAGAAATCCGAGGTCGGGTCGCAGGCGATATCGCCGATCACGGTCAGTTTGCGCGGCCCCGCCTTGGCGCTGGCCGGCACAAAGACCGGGCAGCCGGGCCGCGCCAGAATGCAGTTCAGAAAAATCTCATGGTCCAGCACCTGCGCAAAAGGCCCGCCCGAGGCGGTCTCGGCCATATCCCATTTTGTCACCGGCACCTGCATCGCGGCGCACAGATCCGCCGCCCCGCTGCCCACCCGCCCCAGCGCCCCGATGATGATCGCCCTTGGCCGCGCAAGCCCCACAAACTCTGCCGCAAGCCCCGCCAGCAAATCCGCCTTGCCATCATAGCGCGTGACCGGCCCGCAAATCCCGCCACGCTGCTGCGCCGCCCAGCATTTCAAGCTGATGGCAGCCCCGGCATAGCCCGCCCAATAGCCGAAGGCCGCCACCCTGCGGCCATCGGTGCCCACCAGATATTCCAGATCATACAGCACCCCAGCCCCGGCCTTGAACCGCTGCAACAAGACCCGCCCCGCCGGCTGCCCCTTATAGGCATGGCCGAACATGATGTGCCGGTGGCGCAGCGGCGTGCCATCCTCGGGCAACTCCTTCAACCCGAACACAATCGCCTCCAGCGGCGCGTCGGGCCAGGAGTTTTCAATCCCGATCTCACACCCGGCGTCGCGATATCCGTCAATCGCAATCGCCCGGACCGACGAGTGCTCGACCGTCACCCTGATCCCCGCCTGCACCAAGGCAGCCGCCCCTTCAGGCGTCAGCCCGACCCGCTCTTCATGCGCCCGCTGCTCGGCCCGAACCCAAAGATGCACCATCCTCACCCCCCTCATTCCCCCCCTCATACC
>JBAXXO010000382.1:0-2892 GCA_037127855.1 Alphaproteobacteria bacterium | reverse complement strand
GCAAAGGAATACATCAGCGCCGTGGAAAGGTTCCGCGGACCGGACCACATCGCAATTTTCATGCCCCCACCAAGGCCTTGTAAAGCCCGCGCAGGCGTTCGGTCATCGGCCCCATTTGCCCGGTGCCGATCTGCCGCCCGTCCAGGCTGCCAACCGGAGTTTGCGCGCCAAAGGTGCCGGTGAGGAAGGCTTCATCGGCGGAATAAGTGTCTACAAGGCTGAAATTGCGCTCGAACACCGGGATGTCATTTGCGCGGCACAGGTCGATTACCTTTTGCCGTGTGATGCCGTTCATGCAGTAATCGCCGGTACTGGTCCAGACCTGACCGCGGCGGACGATGAAGAAGTTGCAGGCATTGGTAGTGTTCACAAAGCCATGCACATCCAGCATCAACGCCTCGTCCGCGCCGGCCTTTTCGGCGGCGATACAGGCCAGAATGCAGTTCAGCTTGGAATGGCTGTTCAGCTTGGGGTCCTGTGTCATCGGCAGGCCGCGCATATGCGGCACCGTGGCCAGCCGGATCGGGCGCGGCAGCTTTTGCCGGCTATGTTCCATGATGATTGCGACCGTGGGCCCCTGCTGCGACAGGCGCGGATGCTGAAAGGGCCGGGTTTTCACACCACGCGTCACCATCAGCCTGGCATGGGCGTCACTGGTCATGCCGTTGGCCAACTGCGTGTCTAAAACGGCCTGAACCACCTCGGCCTTGGTCATGCCTATGTTCAGATCGATCGCAAGCGCAGCCTCGAACAGCCGGTCGATATGTTCGTCGATAAAGGACCAGCGATTGTTGTACAGCCGTATTCCCTCCCACACGCCATCGCCCAGCATAAACCCCGCATCATAGACTGACACCACGGCCTGTGCCTTGGGCACGATGCGACCGTTGACATAGATGAGTATTGCTTCGTTACGGGCATCTTCCTCGGCTTGATGGCTGGATATGTTGTCGGTCACGGCGCGCTCCTGTTTGGCCTGCATGCTACAAGTCGGCCACATGCCCCGCAACAGAGGTTCCATTCGCCCCCGCAAGATGCTTTGTTGGCTTTGGCAAATCGGGGGGAACTTGGTGACTGACGACGCCACAACGCCGATGATGGCGCAGTATCTTGAAATCAAATCCCGTTATCCGGGGTCGATCCTGTTCTACCGGATGGGTGATTTCTTTGAGATGTTCTTTGACGATGCTACCGCCGCCGCCGAGGCGCTTGATATTGCCCTGACGAAACGCGGCATGCATCAGGGGCAACCGATCCAGATGTGCGGCGTGCCGGTCCATGCCTCGGAAGGGTATCTGCTGACGCTGATCCGCAAAGGCTTTCGTGTGGCCATCGCCGAGCAAATGGAAGACCCCGCCGAAGCGAAGAAACGCGGGCACAAGGCCGTGGTCCGGCGCGATGTGGTGCGGCTGGTGACGCCCGGCACCCTGACGGAAGAATCGCTGCTAGAGCCGCGGCGCAACAGTTACCTGTGCGCTGTGGCCGAGGTGCGCGACGAAATTGCGCTTGCCTGGACCGATATCTCGACGGGCGAGTTGCGGGTCATGGCCAGTTCGCTGTTGCGCATCGGTCCCGATCTGGCCCGGCTGGCCCCGCGTGAGGTGCTGCTGTCCGAGGCCAGGTCGCAACCCTTGGCAGAGTTGGTGGCCGAATGTGGCGCGGCGCTGACGCCGTTGTCGCGTGGCAACTTTGACAGCACCTCAGCCGAAAGGCGTCTGTGCGTGCTGTTTGGTGTCGGTACATTACAGGCCTTTGGCAGCTTTGGTCGCGCCGAGGTGGCGGCGATGGGGGCCTTGGTTGATTATCTGGATCTGACCCAGCGCGGCAAGCTGCCGCTGTTGCAGTTACCACAGCGCGAGACGGTCGGCGGGTCGATGCAGATCGATGCCGCCACCCGGCGCAATCTTGAGATTTCCGCCGCTTTATCTGGTGGTCGCGAAGGATCTTTGCTGGCCGCGATGGACAGGACCGTGACCGCCGCAGGGGCGCGGTTGCTGGAGCGGCGGTTGGCAAGCCCTTCGCTTGATTTGACGTTGATCCAGGCGCGGCTGGATGCCGTCAGGTCTTTGGTCGATGATGGCAGGCTGCGCGAACAACTGCGCGAGGTTTTGCGGCAGGTCCCGGATATGGACCGGGCATTGTCGCGCTTGGCATTGGACCGAGGGGGGCCGCGCGATCTGTCAGCGATCAGGAACGGGTTGGTGCAGGCAACGCGGTTGTCGGCGCAGCTGGGCAACTTGCCGGACCTGTTGGCGGCTGCCGTGATGGCGTTGCGCGGGCATGATGGCCTGGTGGGCCTGTTGGACCAGGCTTTGGTGGCCGAGCCGCCATTGTTGGCACGGGATGGCGGGTTTGTGGCCGCGGGCCATGATGCTGACCTTGACCTGACGCGTCAGTTGCGCGACGAGGGGCGCGGCGTGATTGCAGACATGCAAGCTGATTATGTTGCCGAAACTGGTATACCCAGCCTGAAAATCAAGCATAACAATGTTCTGGGCTATTTTGTCGAAACCACTGACAATCATGCGGCACGGATGCTGGCGCCGCCCTTATCCGAACGCTTTGTCCATCGGCAGACTACCGCCAATCAGGTGCGCTTCACCACTGCCGCGTTAAGCGCCCTCGAAACGCGCATTCTGAACGCGGGCAACCGCGCGTTGGAGATTGAAAAGCAACACTTCGAGACACTGCGGCAAGCCGTTTTGCAGCAGGCTGGACCGGTTGCGGCAGCCACGCGGGGTTTGGCGGAACTGGACTTGGCGGCGGGATTGGCGGACCTTGCCGTGATGGACAATTGGGTCGAGCCGGTTGTCGATGACAGCAGGGCCTTTGATGTGACGGGCGGGCGACACCCGGTGGTCGAGCGGGCCTTGCATCGACAGGGCGGAGGGG
>JBAXXO010000381.1:0-2895 GCA_037127855.1 Alphaproteobacteria bacterium | reverse complement strand
ATTTTGAGGGGTTCACTTGGCAATCCTTCATGTGTCAATCTCCACCCGTACCCGGCTGCGCGCGCTTTCCACAGCGGCAAACACCATGGCGAGACTCTTGATATTGTCGCTGCCCACGGTTTCGGGCACTTGGCCGCTTTCCACGGCAGACAGGAAGGCCGCGATGACGCTGGCATCTCCCAGCGTCTGGCGGCTATCCGCAGGCGGCGGCACATCGATCGTGTCCAGCGGGCGGAAGAAGCCCTCTGCCCCAGCCAGAACCCGCGCCTCAAACCGCTCCGCCCCGTCCCACAACACGGTCCCCTCGGTGCCGATGATCCGCCAGGACGAGTCCCAGTTGGTCGGTGCGCCCTCCGCCACCCAAGAACCGCGATAGGTAAAGGTCACCCCGTCGCTCAGGTCAAAGATCGCATTGGCTGCCGCACCATGGGCATTCCACGATCCGGCTGGATTGGTCTCTTGGCAGTAAACGGCCAAGGGCACCTTACCCGACATGAATCGGGCGGCGTCAAAGGTATGGATCGCCATATCCACCAAAAGGACGTTCTGCATCTGCTCGCGAAAGCCGCCGAAATGTGCCCCGATGAAAAAGTCGGCATGGATCCCGGTCAACGTCCCAAGGGCACCGCTTTCGATCAATCGATGCATGCGCCGAACGCCAGGGTTGTAACGACGGTTCTGCGTGACGGCATGGATCTTGCCCGTTTCTTCTGAAAGCCGGATCAGCGCCTGCGCATCCTGCAACGACAGCGCCATCGGCTTTTCCGACAGCACATGACACCCATGGCGCAGACTGGTGGCCGCCACTTCCTGCCGCGCCCCGGGCACCACGACATCGAACAAAAGGTCGGGTTTGGTCTCGTCAAGAACCGCGGCCAGATCGACTCCGATCACTATGTCGCCCAGATCAAGGTCTTTGCGCAGCGTCAAGGCCGCCTGCGGGTTCAGATCGACAAGGCCCACCAGATCTACCCGACCTGCCAGATCAGGATGCTCGTGCAGGGCCTTGACCCAGCCACGTGCCATGGAACCACATCCCACCAACACAGCGCGTAACGCCACCACATCTCCCCCGTTTTGGTCAGAACCCTTCGACCCAGAAATTCCCGCAACTCTTGCATTGCTGACCCCAAAGCGGGGTCGTGTCATCTGCCGTTCCTATGGCCAAGTCCGTCGCTCCTTTTGGTACAGGTGTCGCGCAACCCTTGAATTTGAGATGCCGCAGTCACCCCACGAAATCTCCCTGCTTTTCAGAACCGAGGTGCTTGAACTCTGATTCTGATTCATGGGCAACATTATCGCATTTAGGGGTAACATCTCATCTTCAAGGCCAAAGCATTGTCCATGATTTCATTAAGTTTTCCATCTCAAAATCAAGAGCAACGCGGCACACAGGCGCGGCTTGGACGAGATGTTCAAGCAACTTCACGTCATGCGTCATATGGAATTGCTGCCGCCGAACGATCGGACTGACGAAGCGCGGGCACAGTTTGCGGCAACGTTCGATGACTGCGGCATCACCATGCTGTTTCCCTGGCTGTTCCAATTGTCGGACCCTGGCACTGTGGTGGCTGCAAATTGACCTGAGACGCCGAAGAACAGTGCCCAGCCGGGTGCGCTGGACAACGGACGGCCCACGAAGGTGCCTCAGGTGAAACTCACGATGTAACAACAGGCGTGGCTGCCGGCTTTTGTTCGACAGCCGCGCAATGATCATTTTCCCTTCCTGACCCCAAGCCACCGAGTTCCCTGCCCGACGGTGTTCATGACCACCAGCATCCGTCATCACCGAGGGTCATGCAGGGCGGGTCAATGCCATTGCCCTGCCGCTCGCCGATGTGGAGGAGGGTTCATGTGGCTCCGTTCTCAGTCAAGAATATGCGCCCAACCGGCTCTATTCTGGTTGAAGATCAACATCACCAGGGTTAGGCGCTAGGGCGAATGATTGCTCCAACCGGTCCGCGACCTGGTTGCTTAAGAGGTACTGATATGTGGGTTAGCAAGACACCCCTGCGCGCGAGTTTCCTGGGTGGCGGAACCGACTATCCGTCGCATTTCCGCTCGTACCCCGGCGCAGTGCTGGGGGGCACGATTGACAAATACGTGTTCATCCAGGCTCTGCCGCTGGCACCGATTGCCGAACAGAAGTTCCGTGTGACCTACCGGACGACGGAAAGCGTGAATCATGTGAACGAAATCCGCCATCCTGTGATCCGTGAGACGCTGAAGCTGCACAATTGGACCGATCCGTTGAACATCGCGACGATGTCTGACCTGCCGGGTGGCACGGGACTGGGCAGTTCATCGGCCTTCACGGTGGGCTTCATCAACCTGATCCACCGCATGAAGGGGATCGAGCTGACGCGCTACGAACTCGCCCGCCAGTCAATTCACATGGAACAGGTCATCCTGAACGAGAATGTCGGCGTGCAAGACCAGATCCACGCGGCCTTCGGTGGCCTCGCGCGATATGAGTTCACCGGCGACTCCTTCTCGATCGAGCCGCTTCGGCTGACGACGCGGCGGCTAAGCCTGATCAACCGGTCGATGATCCTTGTCTATACCGGCGCGCAGCGCAGCGCGTCGGAAATCCTGAACAGCCAGGAAAAGCGCACGAAATCAGGGTCGAACGCCGATTACCTGCGCGAGATGTATGAGATGACCAAGATTGGTGCCACCATTCTGGAGGCCGAGGGCGACGACCTTGCAGCGCTGAACCGCTTTGCCGAACTGCTGGATCAGGGCTGGAAACTGAAACGACAGCTTGGCGACACGGTGACGAATTCGGCCATCGACGAGCTTTATGTGGCGGGCAAAGAGCTTGGTGCCCTTGGCGGCAAACTGCTGGGCGCGGGCGGGGGCGGCTTTGTCCTCTTCGTCGTCGACCCTAGCCTG
>JBAXXO010000380.1:0-2907 GCA_037127855.1 Alphaproteobacteria bacterium | reverse complement strand
ACGAAACGACACCATTGGGAATCCCGAATCCGGTCTGGAGCGACACGCTCTAATCTCATACCAAACAATGAACGTGTTGGTAGCGTGATGTTCGGGCCGCGTCTCGCAATGGCGCTCGACATGCGCGGCTGCCGCAATGAGAGTAGATGGCAGCATGCCCTAAGGCTGATCCCGATCACCTTCATGGACTCAGATCGCGAGGGCGGACTACCGGCGTGAGAGCCTGACTATCGGCCCAACCGTGTGATATTGGTCGGGTCCCTCTGCGGCGCGGTGATAAACGTGACCCACGTACCAGTTAACGTTATCCTGCGAAATCACGTTTTCGCCGTTGTTGTATCCGAGTTCTCCGCTGGCCCCGAACGGCCATGGTCCGACTTCTGCGGCTTGGTATCGCCTGATCGCCACATTAATGTTGGAGAAACCGTCTCTAGGCCCGTCAGTGGTGCTGGGCTGGATGAAGGCGCCGAACAGGCTCTGTCCATCCCGAACGAACCAGCTAGGGTTCTGGTTAGGGTTCCATCGGCTGTCGAACTCGTTCGAGTAACGATACCAGCCTGGGCCGAAGCCGACGTCGGGAAAGCTCGCTACATGAAGAAACGCTTGGTCGCCCCCGGCACCGTCCATGTCGAAATCGAGCTGCCAATATGCGTGATGGCCGTGATCGATCTTGCACTGTAGTCCGCGGCTGAACATGCGCGGCTGTATCTCCCCGTCGCGGCTCATGAACCATGCCTGAACGATGTCATACGATCCGATGAACGCCCTGCCAGATACCTCCAGCCACTCGCGGCCGCCCCAGCTAAATGTTCGCGTGCATACCTTTTGACCATTGTCGCAATTGTTGTCCGTGACGAGGTGCCCCCACGTAATTCTGTCTTGGTATGGACCGCAGCTGTGGTCGTACTTCACCCTAATAACGGGCATGTTGGCGCGGTGCAGCACGGTCCGCCCATCAAACCGAACGCTTCTCAGACCAATACCCGCGTCATCCGCGACTTCCCACTGCAACGCCCACGGCCCCCAGTTCACCTGCCCCGACTGTGCGAGCGTTGGCGTTCCGAGCGCTGCAAAAATTCCCGCGGCAGCGATTACGTTGCGCAAGCCTGAGAAATTGATCATCCTTCCTCTCCCCCGCCTAGTTGCCCGCCGCCCGGCCTGCCTCGATGACCCTCTCCTCAGTCATGTCGACGAGCGCGAAGTACTCGGTCAATGCCGAGCCGGGGGCGAGAAAGCTCATGTAAAGAACGCGGTTGCCGGAGCCGACTTGCCCCTCACCCAACTCGGTCAGAAGGCCGCGCGCCTCGAGATCGCCTACTACCTCGCGAAGCGCGGTGTCCTCGCGGGCCAACGCGGTCGCCCGGTCTATCTCCTCTGAGCTTTCGGGTGGCTGATACCCCTCAAGATCGGCCACCTCCAGAACCTCTCCGCCACGAACAAGCGCCCGCACTGCAACGTTTCGGGAATAGCTGTAGAAGATTGCTGCCACAACGCGCTGCTCGGCGGGCCGCTTATCGTCAGCCTTCTGATCCTCAAACAAGACCGCCTCGATAAACCCATATCGGTCGCCAAGGGACCGCTGCACCAGCGGCGAATTCGCAGCCAACTCGCCGAGCCGTGCCGTTAGCGCCGGCGTCAGCCCAGTTAGGACCGGCTCGGACTCGATTAGTCTGACATCCGTCGCGCCAAGAAGCTGAGGTGGAAAACCCTCATCAGGCCCGGTGAACTCAAGTATCTGAACATCGGTCGGCGGAGAGGAAATTTCTTGTGAAACCGCCGGTAGCACCGCCGCCATGCTGACAAGCGCCGCCGCTACGATACTTGTTAGCCTGTTCATTTATACCTCCCACCAAAACCCTCGGTTTGCGCGAAGTCCTTAATTGTTAGCCCGAATTCCCCAAGTGGCCTTCCTCTTGACGAAAATGTCGCCTGATTTTGCTACCCGATCAAGTGTTTTTTCGTTGGAGAGTGTGCTGCGGTCGCGTGAGCGTCCCAATGTAGACGGCCTAGACGGCGAACGTGCGTCCTCGTGGTCAGACGGCCAGGTTTTCAGCGTAGCGGACAGATCCGTCTTGCCGCTTTCGTTGAGTTTGGGTCGGTTCAAGGCCACCGCATGACAGCGGAGCTGCAATCGGCGAATCGCGGCAAGGATTGCCCTGACCATCGGACCGGTAACGGCGACCTCGGCCAGTTCTGGAGGTACGCCGGCGTGTGGCGTCGGTTTGGGAGCGCGCCTTACGGACGCCCGAGAAGGTGAACGACTCGGTCAGCAGATTTGAGGACTGGCTCCGAGGGAGCGAAGACCAGATCGAGATCGGTGGTGAAGCCTGATCTGGCTTGGCTGGGAATCAGACATCTCGCCCAATCCAGTCAGATTCAGGTACGCTTCTTGCAAGTCAGAAGTCCGTCTCCACGTAGACCCCCGAGCAGTCGTAAGCGATCGCAGCCGCCGTGGCCCCGTTGTTCATGAACAGCCGCGGCGACAGGAACTGCGTGTTGGCTGGCAGATCGGCGGTAATCTCCTGCTCGAACACCGCGCCTGATACCTCATCCACCACCCGCACCCAGACCGAACTGCCATTGGGCGGTGCGGCAATGAACAGAGACAGCACGCCGCCGGTAGCGATAGAAAAGGCTGCCCCCATGTCGGTCAGCGTCGGTGCCCCGGTGCCGTCATTCGCGACCATTTGCCAGCGGGTGTGCGTGCCGCGCTGGAAGCCTATGCCGATGCAGTTGATCGCCGTGGCCAACGTCAGCGTGGTGGCCAGCGCGGCGGTCGATCCGTAAAGTCCGAAGTAGCCCATGCCGGTTGCCTGCAGGGTTGTCAGCGAGATCCGCGTGACGAAGGTCCAACCGCCCAGCCCCGCCGCGTTGCCACGCCAGCAGGCCCAGCATGCGGATCGTTGC
>JBAXXO010000379.1:0-2928 GCA_037127855.1 Alphaproteobacteria bacterium | reverse complement strand
CCGCCTTGGCCGCATCAACCGCTTCATCACACTCGGCACCGCCGAAATCGTTCGCTTGGCATGATGCCAAAGGGGAAAGCGGGTGCCGTATCTCAGTCATGACTTATGCAACACCGCCCCTGCGCAGTTACTCGGCATCACCGGAGCAAATGAAAAACCGGACCTCCTTGCCGCAACCCCACCGCGGAGAATACCGACCGCCACCTGCACGACGACAACACCCTGTGTATCGCCCTCGGCCTTCTTGACACCACCAAAGAGCCCCGCCGCAATCAAATGGAACCGGCGGTCGCTTCCGCCTTCACAGGCGTGCATCGCGTCGATTTCAACCTTCACGACTGGTGCACCGATCCTTTTGGGCGCGGAGCCTGGGTCTCGCCCTAACTGTCCACCCTCGCCGATTTTGACCGGGTTCACTCGGCGGCCCGTGGACGTCTGGCTATTGCGGGATCAGGCCATTACAGTGCTGTTCAAGATTGGCGCGCAGGCGACCTGCTGAACGCCCAATTCGCCGCAGACACCTTACACTCGCAACTAAGCGAAAGATCGAACCCATGACCAAGATCGGCGACATCTCCTTTTGGTATGCCGATATCGGCATGCCGGGCTGCCGGGCTGCCCTTGAGGGTGACACGACATCAGATGTGGCCATAATCGGGGCCGGCTATACCGGGCTTTGGACTGCCTATTACCTGAAAAAGGCCCAACCCGCCCTGAATGTGCTGGTGATCGAAAAGGACTTTGCCGGTTTTGGTGCGTCAGGCCGCAATGGCGGCTGGCTGATGGGCACCTTTGCGTGGAAGCACGAACGTTACGCCGCCAATACCTCTCGCGCCGCCGTGCTCGACATGGTGGCAGCGCTTGAAACGACGGTGGACGAGGTCATTCGTGTGGCCGAAGTCGAAGGCATCGATGCCGACATCCTGCGCACCGACCAACTCAGTGTCGCAACCCATCCGGCCCATTTGGTCAATTTGCAAGCCCAACTGCATCACCACCGCCTGTGGGGCGATGGCCACCGCATCCGCGAACTTAACGCCGACGAGACCAACGCCCGCGTGGCAATACCGGGCGCGCTTGGCGGCTTTGCCATGTCCGGCATGGCCCGCATCCAGCCTGCTAAATTGGTACGCGGTCTGGCATTGGCCTGCGAACGGCTTGGCGTCCGTATCGTCGAGAACACAGCCGTGACCGAATATGAACAAGGCCTGGTCACCACATCAAGGGGCCGCATCAAGGCGCCGATCATCCTGCGCGCCACCGAGGGCTTCACATCTGGCATCAAGGGTCACAAACGCGACTGGTTGCCGCTGAACTCCGCCCAGATCGCCACGCCCATCCTGCCACCCGAGGTTTGGGCCCAGATCGGCTGGCAGGGGCATGAGTTGTTTCACGACTTTTACAATTCCTATTGCTACTGCCAGCGCACGCGCGAAGGGCGCATCACCGTCGGCGCGCGTGGCGTGCCCTATCTTTATGGCTCGGCCATGGACCGCAACGGCGCCCCCGATGCCGAAACGATCCGCCGTCTGACCGTGATCCTGCACCGCCACTTCCCCGCCACCATTCCTTACGGCGTCGATCATGCCTGGTGCGGCGTGCTGGGCGTGCCGCGCGACTGGTGCGCGACCGTGGGTCTTGACCCGGCGACCGGCCTTGGCTGGGCGGGCGGCTATGTCGGTGTCGGCGTCTCTACCGCCAACCTCGCCGGTCAGACCCTTGCCGATCTGACCCTGGGCCATGACACCCATCTGACCCACCTGCCATGGGTGAACCGCAACATGCGTGTGTGGGAGCGTGAACCGCTGCGTTGGCTGGGCGTTCATACGATGTACAAGCTGTACGAGGCCGCCGATTTCCGTGAAACCACCCACAACACCCCGCCCTCGCGGCTGGCCTCTTTCGGCAATTGGTTGACAGGTCGCTGAAGGGCCCAAGGTCAACTCGGGTCAAAGGGTGCAGGGTGGGTGTCAACCCAGCCCACCGTCAGGCGCGCAGCAATTGATCGGCCACATCCGCCGACCCCTGAACATCGGCCAGCGTCAGGCTTTCGATCAACACCAGATACGACCAGAACACCTCGGCAAACACCTTTCGGATGCGGCAGGTCTGTTCGTCCTTGCAATCATCGCAGCGCTGATAGGCCCGGCGCGAGAGGCAGGCCAAGGGTGCGATCGGCCCGTCGATCATCCGCAACAATTCCGACACCGAAACCTGTTCGGGTGCCTTGATCAACTGATACCCGCCCGACCGGCCACGGGTCGATGCGATGATCCCCGCATTGCGGATTTCCAGCAGAATATGTTCCAAAAACCGCTTCGGCGCACCCGAACGTTTGGCAATCTCTTCGATCGTCAGCGCCTCGGGAGTGGACCGCTTGGATTCGTCCGCCAGTGTCAGCAGCGCCTTCAATGCGTATTTCATTTTCTGCGTGATCATAGCCCCGCCTTGCAAAGTTCACAAGAGTACCAACAAAGCTTGCCCGCCCGATCCGCACAACAGCAAAGCTCCGCACAACAGGAACGATCTACCATGCGTAGGCAACGCTTGGTGGCATGGAGTTAACCCCTGTCACCCGCAGAAGCAACGAATCATCTGCCGTTCCACCCGGAAAGTTTCTATGCCTGCCACAGATTTTTTCTGAAACCCGGGCTTTGCAAAACCGCAACTGCGGCACCAAACACCATATTCGCCATAATTTCGACCCAAAATAGCCACAAATCAAGCGATTTTCGACTAACTTTCGCCCAAAGTCCACCTTATCAAGAATTGGCGGTATGCCTCGTTCTGAGATTCCTGTCGCATGCCGCGACCGGCCAATGCCCGCACCTTAGGAGAGTTAGAATGGCAACTGTAACTGGTGACTCGGGCAATAACACCCTGTCGGGCACGATCGACGACGATCTGATCTTTGCTGATGCCGGCAAT
>JBAXXO010000378.1:0-2931 GCA_037127855.1 Alphaproteobacteria bacterium | reverse complement strand
ACTATGCCTCGATGCTGTTCGCGCTGGTGATCGGGTATTTCGTTTTCGACGAGGTGCCGACGGCGACCATGCTGGCGGGGGCGGCGCTGATTATCACGGCGGGCATCCTGATCATCTGGCGCGAGCGTCAGTTGGGCTTGGCACGGGCAAGGTTGGGGACGCCCGAGGGATAGGGTGTGGCGGGTTGCGCGCACTGGCCTTTGGTTTCGGCCGGTTGCGGCAAGGCCGCGATGGTTTGACCACGGCGCCGGGCACGTCACATGATCTCGGACACCTTGACCATGCGACCCTCGGCCACCGATTTCAGTGCGGCTTCGGCCAAGGCGAGGGCGGACAGGCCATCTTCGCCCGAGGGGGAGGCGACGGCACTGCCGGCAACCGCCTGAATGAAGGTGGCGATTTCGGCGGCATAGGCAGCAGTGTAGCGGGTCATGAAGAAATCGTGCAGGGGCGGGCGGGTATAGCCGGTGGCGCTGGCCACCTCGATGCTGACGGGGCGCTGGTTTTCGGCGGCGACGGCGCCAAGGGCGCCATGCACCTCGATCCGCTGATCATAGCCATAGGTGGCGCGGCGCGAGTTCGAGATCAGCGCCATCTTGCCCGACGCCGTTTTCAACATGACCTGAACCGAGTCGCTGTCGCCCGCCGCACCAATCGCGGGATCGACCAGCACGGCGGCCATGGCCGAGACCTCGGTCACCTCTTCGCCCAGCAAAAAGCGGGCCATGTCGAAATCGTGGATTGTCATATCGCGAAAGATGCCGCCCGAGCGTTTGATATAGTCCACCCCCGGTGCGCCGGGATCGCGGGAGGTGATGGTGACCATCTCGACCGCACCGATGGTGCCCTTGGTGACTTCGGCTTTGACGGCGGCGAAATGGGGGTCAAAGCGGCGGTTGAAGCCGACCACCAGCACAGCCTTGGTGTCACGCACGACCGACAGGCAGGACTTGACGCGGGCCAGCGACAGGTCGATCGGCTTTTCGCAAAAGATCGCCTTGCCGGCACGGGCAAAGGCCTCGATCAGGTCGGCATGGGTGTCGGTGGGCGTGCAGATCACCACGGCGTCGATGTCGGTGGCGGCCAGAATGGCGTCAATGCTGCGCACGTCGCAGCCATATTGCGCGGCGACAGCCGCGGCGGCGGGGGCCATCGCATCAGCCACCGCCACCAGTTTCGCCCCGGCATCCGCCGAAATCGCCCGCGCATGAACTTTGCCGATCCGCCCGGCCCCCAGCAACCCAAAACGCAATGTCATCCGACGTCCCCTATCGTCCATTGGCCCCCTTGCGGGTTGGTGGAACGTGTATTCCATCTTGACCGGCGTTCAACAGAAAATTCCATCGAAATGCGCCAGCGGCGCGCGCCGTGGTCACAGTTTGCGCTGCACCTTGCCATCGATTTGTACGCACGCAGCAAGCGCGTTGTGGACCGTGCCGTATTTCTGCACATTGCGCAGCAAAAGATTCAGCCTTGCATCGGTTTCGGCGGTGTCGACCACAAGGTGATAGGTAATGCGCTGGATTTTCGGCGGGGCGTCCTGTCTTTCGCCGGTCAGCGTCACCTCGGCCCCTGCGAAGGTGAAATGCAGCAGCGGGGCAAGACGCTCGATGCCCTTCAGGATGCAGGCGGCAAGGGCGGCCAGCAGCAACTCTGCCGGGTTGAACGCATCCTGCCGGCCCGCAAGGTCGGTATCGGCCAGCAGATGCGCGGCCTTGGTGGTGACATCGCAGCCGTGCGAATCAATCCGCCGGGCTGTCACATGATAGGTCAGCATATTTCCCCTATTCCTGCGACCGCAGAACCTGCGCCGGTCGCGCCGCCAGCGGGGCCCAGGCAAAGGCAAGGCCGGCCAGAAGGGTCGCCAGCACGCCGCCAAGGATGATCGCTGCGGCCGAGACTGGCGCGAATTCATAGGGGCTGTCCATGACATAGGTCATGACGAGCGCAGCCGAGACCGAGCCTGCCAGCAGGGCGACCAAGCCGGCTGCGGCCCCCATCAGCGCCGCGCGCAGGGCAAAGCTGAACAGGATGCGGGCCCGGGACGCGCCCAGCACCTTGAGCAGGGCGGCCTCATAGATGCGGGTCTTGGCACCGGCGGCAGCGGCCCCGATCAGCACCACAAAGCCGGTCAGCAAGGTGGCCCCGGCGGCCCAGGCCGTGGCGGTTGCGATGGCCGACAAGGCGTCGGAGGCCCGCGCAATCGCCTCTTTCACGGCAATGGCGGTGATGTTGGGATAGGTCTTGGACAGATCGCGCAGAATTTTCGCCTCGGCCCCGGTATCGACATAAACGGTCGAGATCGAGGTATGAGGCGCACCGGCCACGGCGGCAGGGTCAATCGACATGACAAAACCCATGCCGGCATTGGAAAAGTCAACCTTGCGGAACGAGGTGATGGTCGCCTCGATGTCGCGGCCAAGGATGTTCAGGGTCAGCCGGGTGCCAAGGGGCAGTTTCATCTCGGCGGCCTCTTGGGCGCCAAACGACACCTGGGCGGGGCCGACATAGTCCTTTGGCCACCACGCGCCCTCGGTCAGGGTGGTGCCGGTTGGTTTTTCTGCGGAAAAGGTCAGGCCACGGTCACCGCTGACCACCCAGTGATCGCCCACCACCTCGCGCGCCGGACGGCCGTTGATGCGCGAGATGACGCCGCGCAGCATAGGGGCGGTTTCGACCTTGGTCACGGCGGGGTCGGCGTGCAGGCGGGCCAGATAGCCCGGCAACTGATCGTCCTGAATGTCCATGAAAAAGAACGAGGGTGCCTTGGCGGGCAGGTCGCGCTGGATCGACGCGCGCAGGTTGTGGTCGATCTGCCCCACGGTCGCCAGCACCGACAGGCCAAGGCCCAGCGACAGGATCACCGGCAAGGTCTCGGCCCGCGGTCCGCCGAGCGCGGCCAGTGCCAGCCGCCACCCGACGCGGCCGCGC
>JBAXXO010000377.1:0-2941 GCA_037127855.1 Alphaproteobacteria bacterium | reverse complement strand
GACTCTCTTGCAGCAAGACTTCATGTTCAGCGACAACCACCATGGCCGGCGCATTGTCGCATCCAGAAATGTTCCTGAGTGGGCGTCCTGTTGCCTCATCCGATATGTTCCTCTGAGGGCCGCGAGCTGGTTATCGCTGCGCCACGGCCTTCAGAAGTTCATCTTTCATGCCCATGCTGATCCGCCTCATGCTTCACACCCAGAACGAACTGCTCCGAGAACATTTCTAGGGAGGCAACGACACAATCTTGGGGGATATTTCTGGCGAGGCAATGCGCCGGACAAAACGGTTTACATGCTACGCGGCTTTCGAACAGAAAGCCGCTTAACACGAGCACCTGACCGGAACGAAACCGGTGAAGGTCCAGACCAGGATCAAGCATCCCTGGCGCCATGAAAACCCGAAAACTTCCTTGGGGACTGTTTTCCCGAATGGCGGTCAGGTGGAAAGATTGAACCGGACGATCAAGGAGGCGACGGTGAAACGCTTGCACCACGATCACCACGACCAGCTGCGAACTCACCTGACCAACGTCATCAGCGCCTAGATCTTCGGGCGAAGACCCGCAAGGGCCGCACGACCCATGAGGTCATCTGCAAACAATCGCCAATCGAACCTGAAAGCTTCACCCTAAAACCGATCCATCACATGCCGTGACTTAACATATCGATTTTCAGCGATTTCCGCGGATTTCAACGTCGCAGCTGCTTTCAGGCTACCAGTTTATAGCCACCATTCTCGGTTACCAGCAGTCGTGCATTTGTGGGATCAAGCTCGATCTTCTGCCGCAATCGGTAGATATGCGTCTCGAGCGTATGCGTCGACACCCCTGCGTTATAGCCCCACACCTCATGCAACAGCACCTCGCGGGCAACAACCCCCGATTGCGCGCGGTACAGGTACTTGAGAATATTGGTCTCTTTCTCGGTCAGACGAATTTTCTTGTCTTTGACGTCCAGCAACAACTTTTGCGACGGCTTGAAGGTGTAGGGGCCCATCTGAAAGATCGCATCCTCTGATTGCTCATGCTGGCGCAATTGTGCGCGGATCCGGGCCAGCAGGACAGGGAACTTGAACGGCTTGGTCACGTAGTCATTCGCCCCCGCATCCAGACCAAGAATCGCGTCCGAGTCGGTGTCATGACCGGTCAGCATCAGCACCGGGCATTTCACACCGGCCTTTCGCATCCGACGGCACAGTTCACGTCCGTCCGTATCCGGCAGCCCGACATCAAGAATCACCAGATCAAAGGCGCCAGCCTTGATCTTTTCCATGCCCTCGGCACCAGTCCGCGCTTCAAAGACATCAAAATCTTCGGTCATCACCAACTGTTCGCTGAAAGCCTCACGAAGGTCATCATCATCATCAACCAGCAGAATTTTGCGCAACGTGGCCATTTCATTCTCCGTCAGGGTGTTAGACTTGCTGGCAACCAGATGCACTGGCCATGTCTTTGAAGCAAGATTTGCAACAACAGCCTCACACAGACGTGTCGAAAGGACCGCAAATGTTGCAGTATGCCGCAAATTGGGGACCGCGATGAAACCTTTGGATGTTGTTGTGACACGAACGGGGCTGCGCTTTATGGGGCGACGCTTTGCCTGTACCGTCGGGCATGGCGGCGTCGTGGTGCGCAAACGCGAGGGCGATGGCGCGACACCCGCGGGGATGCACCGGTTCGTGGGCATGCTCTACCGACCTGATCGCATGACGCGGCCCGCGGATTGGGCGCTGCCCATTAGGCCCGGCGACCTGTGGTCGGATGATGTCAAAGATCCCGATTACAACAAGATGGTCCGACGACCCCATGGCTTTCGGCACGAGGTGCTGCGACGCGCTGATCCGATGTACGATCTGGTTCTGATCACCGACTGGAACTGGCCCTATGCTGTGCCCGGCCGAGGCTCGGCGATCTTCTTGCACCGCTGGCGCAGACCCGGTGCACCTACTGCGGGCTGTGTGGCGATGGCTGCGCCCGATCTGCTTTGGATTGCACAGCGCCTGCGTCCACAAAGCCGCCTGATCATCCAAGAGTGACGCGCGACCCCGAAAGGCGCAGGCCTGGCAATGGCCCGATCCTAGGCCACAGACGGACGCGCGCCGAACAGGGCCGACCCGACGCGGATATGGGTGGCACCCTGCGCGATGGCGGCCTCAAAATCACCGCTCATGCCCATGGAAAGACCTGCCAGACCGTTGCGGGCAGCCATTGCCGCCAAAGCCTGAAAATGCGGAACAGGATCGACACCGTCGGGCGGGATACACATCAAACCCGCCGGGTTCAGGTCCATTGCGGCACAATCGCGCAGGAAACCGTCCAGATCGTCTGGCAAAACACCCGCCTTTTGCGGCTCGGCCCCTGTATTCACCTGCACGAACAGGGTCGGACAGGCGCCACGCGACTGCGCCAGAGACGCCAGCTTTGTCGCCAATGACGGTCGGTCAAGACTTTGGATCACATCAAAAACTTCAACGGCCTGACGCGCCTTGTTGGTTTGCAACGGGCCGATCATGTGAAGCAGAACACCGGAAAATGCGGCGCGAAAGGTGGGCCATTTGGCGGCTGCTTCTTGCACATAATTCTCGCCAAATATCCGCTGGCCTGCTTCCAAGGCAGTCTGCACGCGATCATCCGGCTGCAATTTCGACACGGCAATCAAGGAAACCGCGCCATGGGGGCGCCCGGCGGCCTGTTCGGCCCGTGACAGGCGGGTCTGAATATCGGCAAGGGACATCGGTGGCAGACCTATGCTTGATGCAATTGCTGTGGCCCATGCCACAAAAATGAAAAGAGCGGGCATGATGCCCGCTCTTTCCGCAGTGGATCCGGTTGGATCAGAACTTCATCCGTGCGCCGATGAAGGCGTCTTCGGTGTAGTTGACGCCGGCACCGATGGTCACGCCACCGAGGTCATAGCCAGCAGCGATCGACCAATCGTT
>JBAXXO010000376.1:0-2951 GCA_037127855.1 Alphaproteobacteria bacterium | reverse complement strand
AAAACCCCCATTTCGAGGATTCTCAGCAACAACCTGTCGAGACATGACAGCTAGAATGCGAAATCGCTGTCGATAAAGCTGGCGGCCGTCAAGGAATGGCCCGCAACCAGCGTCAGGTTATGGCCGTTGAACTGGATCAGGGCGCCGCTGGACGTGGGGTTGATTGTCAGCGCCGAGGCGGAATAGATGCGGCCCCATGCAGAAAGGTCAATGCTGTCGGTGCGCAGTTCGAAATCGGTGATCCGAACATTGTCCGACGCTTCGGCCATCACGAAAACATCGGCGCCTCTGCCGCCGGTCATCACATCCGCGCCGCCACCTGAAAATATGAAATCGTCGCCTCCGCCGCCTTGCAACGTTTCACGGGCGGCGCTTCCCCAGATCAGGTCCGCATTGTTGGTGCCAATGGCGGACCCTGCCCGAGCATCTATTTGTCCGCCAAGCGCTCCAAGTGACATGTTGACGGACTGAACTCCATCAGCTCGGGCGTCGGTCACATAGAAGGTGACGGTTGCGCCATTCACCGCCGCCTCTATCCCTGTGACAGCAGCCATCCCTGCACCGGTTTCAAAGACGCCGGTGGCAAAGCAATGCAACTGACCACCGGGCAGCAATTCCATCACGGTCAGGCCCGCATCGGTTCCTGCCGTGACCACGAAAGACCGGCCTGCCGCCATGAAGCTGTCCAGCACCTGTGTGTGATCAAAGCGGGTGTTGCGGTCATCCACGACGTGATCGGTCGTGAACAAACAGCCCATATCGTTGACTCGCACAACTGACAGCGAACTGGACCCGGTCGATGCAACAACCGCATAACTGATACCGTCGCGTTCGATCACCTGTAGTGCCGCCGGGCCAGAGACGCTGAAAGAGTCACGCGTGCCCAAGCTGTCAATCAGTGTGGCCTTGCCATCGGTCGACACGGCATAGCAGGTCAGGCCATCCTCGACCGAGGAGAGGGTCAGCAAGTAATCCTGCCCGGCCAGGGTCACGGTTTCGGTATCGCTGATGTTGGCGACATAGGATTTTGCGGTGTCGGTGATCTGGTCAGTCGATGTCAGCGCCCCATTGTCTTCGACCTTGAACAACTTTACCCCTGCCGTGTTCCATTGTGAAACGGCAGCAAAAGCCCCGTTTGCCCCACCCAGCATCGCAAAGGTCTCGACCCCGATCAGCGGACCCTGATTGGTGCTGACCTGGGAGCTGGTGCCTGGCTGCTCTGTACTGCCCAGAACCGCCGAAGTCAGTGCCGTCATGTGACCGCCAAAGACGAAAGCGCGCAGAATTGTGCCCTCGGTTTGAAAGGCAAACCCGTGACCAGGCGCCGAATGGTTGTCGTGTTGGGGTGCTGCAAGGCTTTGCAGCGAGACATAGCCACTGTTCGTGGCATTGACAGGGCCAAGCGACAGGGACATGGCACGGTTCAGGTCTGCCTCGGAATACAGCATCCGGGCAGTACCGCCAGCCACAATCAGCGCCACACCCTCGCCAAGCGCAGACACACCCAGCATGGCAACCGCATACGCGTTCGAAAGCGCTAGTTGCATGTTCACCCCCTGAACCAGACACACTGGTTTTGCGGGCAAGGCAGGGCGGGACGGTGGAAATTCTAGGGCGCAAAGATGGCGATTTGCTAAAATGCCGGACCTAACTTTCAGAAAAAATATAATTAATTCAAATATTTGATGAAATCCAGTTTAACCCTACCTTCAGAGTCATTTTCTATCATGCGAGTCATATCATCCTGCACATGCGGGCCATGGATGTGTGGGAGGGCGGCAAACACCATGGCAAGGTCAGCCATCTGACCGTCACTGTACGCGCAGCGGGAGAGTGAGATGGGTGCTATTGACGGCGATGGCAGGGCGGTCACCGGTCTGGGTGGGACGGCGGGCTACGGCGAAACGGCGCTGGCGCGGGGCGATGACACGGTGACCTGCGTCGACGTGTCGGCTGTGTTCTCTGCAGGGTTTTCGTTGGGAGGCATCAGTTATGGCGGCAATCAGGTGTTCATCTCGACTGACGGAATTGTCATTTTCGGGACCGGTCAGGTCGGTGTTGCGGCCCCGCCGGCACCGTTTCTGGCGATCTTCAACGCCGATATTGACACGAGGCTTGACGGAGAGGGAGCAGAAAGTGGGGCTGTCTGGCTGGATGTGGACACGGTTCAGGATTGCGTCACAATCACTTGGGACCATGTCGGATTTTATCGCCGCAACGCCAGCCTGACGAACACCTTTCAGATGCAGTTGTTCGATCGGGGCGATGGGAATTTTGATGTCGTCTACCGTTATCAGGACATCAACTGGACCTCGGGCAACCTGCAGGGCGGTTGGGACGGGTTGGGGGGAACTGCCGCCATGATCGGCACGCGGGCAGCGTCCGGCGGTGCGGCGGTGCTACTGCCCGCTTCGGGGAATGAGGCCGCACAACTGCGGTTGGACAGCACGGTCGGCAATACCGGGGTAAAGGGGCTGTGGGTCATTCCATTCAACTCTGCGTCGGTTATCGTTGGCACTGCGGGCGCAGACCGGCTGCCGGGCACTGATGCGCCCGATACGATCCGCGGTCTTGAGGGCGATGATGTGTTGCTGGGCTCGAAGGGGGCGGACCTTATGGATGGCGGGCAGGGCGTGGACTGCGCCGATTACACCGCAGCCCGCCAAGCGATTCTGATCGATCTTGACAATCCAGCGGCACAAAACCGCGGCCAAGCGGCAGGCGACAGATATCTGGGGATCGAACTCTATCTCGGTTCGGCGCTGGCCGACACGCTGTGCGGGTCTGACGAGGCTGACAATCTTGCGGGTGGCAAGGGCCGAGATAGACTGGTGGGTCAAAACGGCGACGACATTTTGGCCGGCGGTGACGGGAACGACGTGCTGTCGGGTGGTTTGGGAAATGACCGGCTGGTTGGCGGCAAAGGGGTGGACGTCTTGACGGGCGGGGGG
>JBAXXO010000375.1:0-2960 GCA_037127855.1 Alphaproteobacteria bacterium | reverse complement strand
CCAAAGCCCCGTGGTCATCGTGCTCGACAACGGACCGATCCATGTCGGCAAGGCGACCACAGGGCCGCGCTGGTCGCCCGCGCCCCTTCCAAACTGTCTGTCGCGCCCTTGCTGACCAACGCCGACGTGTTGCTGACAGCCTGAACCGGAAATCTGGTTAACCATTTCTTCACCACGTTCATGCAAGAATGGAGTATGCCACATTCCGGTTTCAACGACTCACTCCTGCCTCTCTTCGCCCCTCCCGGCGATGACGATGAGGCGACATCGGCCAGACTGCCCGACAAATTGCCCTCCTACATCGCTGACCATCGCAAGCGTCTGCGGGCCCGTTTCATGGACGGCGGGGCGACGGCAATACCCGATTATGAACTGCTGGAACTGGTCCTGTTTCGCGCAATTCCGCGACAGGATGTCAAACCACTCGCCCGGCTGTTGCTCGACACGTTCGGTGATTTCAACCGGGTGATCTCGGCCAGCCCGGCTCGACTGTCGGCGGTCAAGGGCATCGGCGACGCTGTCATTCAGGAATTGAAAATCATCGAAGCCTCTGCTCAACGACTGATGCGCGCCAAGGTAATCAACCGCCCCGTCCTGTCGTCCTGGGATGCCTTGGTCGATTATTGTCACACCGCCATGTCGCACCGCGAAACCGAACAGTTCCGCATCCTGTTTCTAGACCGCAAGAATGTGCTGATCGCGGATGAAGAACAGGCCAAAGGCACCGTCGACCACGTGCCAGTCTATCCGCGTGAGGTGGTCAAGCGCGCACTGGAACTGAACGCCAGCGCCCTTATCCTCGTCCACAACCATCCCTCGGGCGATCCCACGCCGTCCGATGCCGACATCACGATGACGGCGCAGGTTCAAGACGCGGCTCAGGTCCTCGGCATCACGCTGCATGATCACCTGATCATCGGAAAATCCCGCGAACTCAGCTTCAGGGCACAAGGCTATCTTTAAGCACCTTTGGCCCAAAGGCCGGCTTGACCCATAATTCCACCCGCCGGTTCAAACGCCGACCGGCTGCTGTTTCATCGCAGGCCATCGGCAAGGCCTCACCAAAGCTTTGCACCTGCGGCAACTGGTCCTCGGCCAGCCCGGGCAATAGCCGGCGCACGGCATCGCGCACGATCTCGGCCCGGTTCTGTGCCAACTCGGTATTGGCCTTGGCGGCACCTGATCCGTCCGTAAAGCCCGCCAGCACCAATGCCTGCCCCTTGAACAGCCCCACCTCCAGCATCTGCGCCAAATCGATCAGACTGTCGCTCGAGGCCGCATCCAGCGTCGTCGTCCCAGCCTCGAACCGAAAGGTCAGCGACAATCGGTCCGCCCCGTCCATCGCCGTCACCAGGCGCTGCAAATCCTGCAATGTCGTCTCGGACCCCGCACCCTTGATGGCATTGATCAGCCGCAACCCGTCGCTGGTCATTGGCTGCCGCTCGGCCCGCCGGTCGATATAGCCCGCTTGCGCAATCGCCGCCTGCGCCTCGGGACTTGACAGGAACACCAGAAACTCGCGCGCCAGCAGCGGCATCCGATGGCGTGGCGTCAGCACGAACACCGGTAGCGTCAAAGGATAATCCTGCGCCTTGACCGCCAAACGCGTGGGCAACAATGGAAAGCCGCAACTGTCCGCCAACAGCAGCAGCCGCGCCGGTCCCAGCGCCGCGCGCTCGGTCACCGCAATCGCCCATGGATCCTTGGCGACCGCTGCGGCCAGTTCTGCCAGACTGTCATGTGTCACCGCGGCCTTGACCTCGCGCCCCAATCGCGCCGAAAGTGCTTTTTGCAAATCTGCCCCGTCGTCCAATCCATGCAAGACCAAAGGCATGTCCGGCCCGCCAACCTGCGCCCAGTTGTCGACCTCGCCCGCCAGAACCCGCGCCAGATCAGTGGTCGAGATCCCTCTCAGCGGGTTGTCCGGCGCCATGATCGGCACCAGTGCATCGAGCGCCACCGCCTGTGAGCCCAGATCAGGCTCGACCGCCGCCGCGACCATCATCTGTGCTGTCCCGGCCAACATCGCCGCCCGCGCTTGCTGCGGCATCATCGCATCGAAGCTGAACTCACCCAGAACTTCTCCCGAAACCGAATCGCGCAGCACCGCCGGTCCATCCCCAACCGCCGCCGCAAAATCCAGTCCCCGCGCCTTTGCAAAGGCTGCCAGCAAGGGCGGCAACAGCGCCCACCCGGCATCCGCTGCGCCGACAATCCTAATCACGGCCTTGGGTGCCATCAGATCGGGGCAGGCAGGGCCTTCGCAGATCACCGCTTGCCCATCCACCGTCAGCGCCCCATAACCGGTCGCGATGCGGAAAAACTCGCCATCATAGCTCTGCAACTGCCCCGACAATGACAGCGACCCGTCCCGCGAGGTCAGCGTCACATCCTGCGCCAAAACCCCTTGTGCACTCAGCAGCGCGGCCAAAGCCACCGCCCCACAACACCGCAATCTCATGAACGTCCGCCTGACCATAGTTGGCGGCAATCTTCATGTCTGACGCGAGATTGTTCAACACCAGAACGTCACCGATGGCTGAACAATCCGGCATCGCCGGCGTCACGACCGTCGTCTTTACCTGCCCTGCCACAGCCATGAGCGTGTCACCCAGCAGATCACGGCCACAGGTAACGGCCAGCACCGCCGTCACCAGCCCTGTTTCGGACTGTTGTTCAGAGTCTGCGGGCAAGATGTAAACCCGTTCCATCACATGTCGGGACGAAAGACCTGGAGTCTCCGTCTTGGTCAAGCTGTTTTCGGTGCCCATTTGTGGTCTTGCTGGACGAGTGCGTTGGCCAGTTCGATCATCTTTCGCATGAGCGCCGTCATACCAACGGCCCTTTCAACCGACCTGTGCCCATGATCGTTCGGTGATTGAGGTTACGGTTTTGGGATTGTTGGCGAAGCGGTTCCATGCGGTGCAGCAGGCGTCGAGGATTGCGTCGCAGCTGTCAAA
>JBAXXO010000374.1:0-2960 GCA_037127855.1 Alphaproteobacteria bacterium | reverse complement strand
CTAACAGAATTTGCCACTGGGCCTTGGTTTTGGGACACGGCTGAATGTGGAAAAGGGTTTTGTGGTCAAGGTATCTGGGCCAAGCGGATGACCGACGATACTAACTCACGACTGCCCGACTATGCATTGACCAGCATCAACCCGCCTTCAGTACAGATATGCTTCACCATCCCATGGACATCGGCAATCAGCGTTGCTTCGATTTTTTGGCAATTTGAACTGCGCACTGCAGGTTGAGCCAGCTCTGACGCATCACTCTAACAGCGGTGTCCTTCGATTTCATCTTGGCCCCGATTTCCCCGCCTTGGCCATAGATCTCAGCCACGTCGTCCGCGCCGTTCGCGCTTGGGATCGCCCGATGTGTCGCCAGTGCCATCCGAAACTGATGAAAACGCCCCCAGTTTGGCCCGGATATCCTCGAGCGTTGGTACCGAACCGCGCGGACGGTTTTCCAAGGCATCGCGCATGGCCTGCAGATGCTCAGCCATGGTGCCACAGCATCCACCGATGATCCTGACGCCGGCATCACGGGCCAAAACGGCGTATTCCGCCATCAGTTCTGGACTGCCATCATAGTGGATATGACCTTCATGATATTTGGGTATCCCAGCATTGCCCTTCGCAATGATGGGACGGCCAGAGCCGGTCGCTTCAAAGCCCAGTACTGTTCGCATCAGGTCTGACGCCCCAACTCCGCAATTGGCACCAAATGCCAATGGAGGATTTGGCAGCTTTTCCACCATCCTTGCCAAAGCCGATGATGTGATCCCCATCATGGTCCGCCCTGCGGTGTCAAAACTCATCGTCCCGCACCATTGCATTCCAGCCAAAGATGCCGCCTCAGCTGCGGCTGCATATTCCTCAAACGCCGACATCGTCTCGACCCACAAGACATCTGCGCCACCCTCTTTCAGCCCTTCGGCCTGTTCGTGGAACAGTTCCACGGCCAAAGCATGTGTCAAATTCCCCATGGGTTCAAAGATTTCGCCTGTCGGTCCGACCGAGCCTGCCACTACGACGGTCCGACCCGATGCGTCGGCTATCTCGCGACCCAAGGCCGCAGCGACCTTGTTCAACTCGCGCACACGTCCTTGCGCATCATGCAGCTTCAGGCGCGCTGCATTGCCACCGAACGAGTTGGTCAGAAAAATATCCGACCCCGCCTGCACCGCAGATCGGTACAGGTTACGGATGTTATCGGGTTGCGCCACATTCCAGAACTCCGGCGGTTCGCCAGATGACAGGCCCATGTTGAACAAGTTCGTTCCCGTGGCCCCATCGGCCATCAACCAGTCACGGGATGCAAGCAAGTCCGTCAGGGCGTTTTGGGTCATTGGAACCTCGGAATTCAGATTTCAGACAACAGTTGTGATTTGGCGATGGGCAGCAATTCCGTTATTTTGCTGCGGATCTGTAATTCGGTGGCCTTGTCACCCAGATCGCCTGCCACCTTCCGCACAAGGTCTTCGATTCCGACCTCTTCAAAGTCGGAGTTAACCACTTCGATGGCATAAGAGGCAGCATCGTCGCCGGTCTTGCCCATCAGGCCTGCGGCCCAAAGACCCAACAGCTTGTTGCGGCGGGCCTCTGCGCGGAATTGCATGTCGGCATCATGGGCGAATTTGGATTCAAATGCGTTTTCGCGGTCGTCGAATGTGGTCATGGTCTGGTCCTCAGGTCATGGATCATGTTGTTTCATATGCTCTCGCCAGGGCCGCGCTTCAAGAGCAAGCCTGCATTGTGACAGACGATGCCGTCGCGACTTGCTTGCGAGCGACGATCCTTTCACCTATACGACGGTGCAACGGTGGGGCGCAAGCGACCCGCCTTGCGGCGTTTTGGAGAGACTATGGCACGGCGTAAGAAGGTCTACGAAGGCAAGGCCAAGATCTTGTATGAAGGCCCCGAACCCGGCACGTTGGTGCAATACTTCAAAGATGAGGGCACATCGATGCCATCGGCACGCCCAGGCAATCCTGGTCAGGCCGAAGGTAAAGGCGTTTTGAACAACCGGCTGTCCGAGTTTTTCATGACCGGTTTGAACTCGATCGGCGTTCCCACACATTTCATTCGCCGACTCAATATGCGCGAACAGCTGGTCCGAGAGGCCGAGATCATTCCGCTGGAAGTGGTGGTGCGCAATTTTGCCGCAGGTGAGTTGTCAACCCGTCTGGGCATTCCCGAAGGCACCCCTTTGCCACGCCCGATTGTCGAATACTATTACAAGGAGCCCCGTCTGAATTCGCCAATGGTCAGCGAGGAGCATATTTTTGCGTTTGGCTGGGCCGCGCAGCAGGACATGGACGACATTGTTGCACTGGCCTTGCGCGTGAACGACTTTCTTTCGGGCGTGATGATGGGCGTCGGCATCCGTCTTGCGGATTTCAGGATCGAGGTTGGCAGGGTCTGGGACGGCGACTTCACCCGCCTGATCGTCGTCGATGAAATCAGCCCGGACAGCTGTCGGTTGTGGGATATGCGCGCTGCCGGCGATGGCGCAACACCGGCCGAGCCCGGACCTTTTGCCGATGTCTACACGGAACTTGCACGGCGTTTGGGGGTCTTGCCGTCAAATGTTACCCATGCCCCAAGGCCAACCCTGATCAACTAGGATCCGCCCGATGAAAGCTCGTGTAACCGTGATGTTGAAAACCGGCGTTCTGGATGTTCAGGGCGAGGCTGTGCGAAATGCTCTCGGGGCTTTGGGCTTTGGTGGCGTGAATGGCGTCCGTCAAGGCAAGGTGATCGAGATTGACTTGGCCGAGACCGACCGGGATGCCGCAGAGTTGGCCGTCAAGGGCATGTGTGACAAGTTGCTTGCCAACACCGTGATCGAAAGCTATCGAGTTGATCTGAGCTAATCCGCGATACTTGGACAGTTTCCGGGTTGAATTAGGCTGTTCCTTGCACCTGCTGATCGGTTTGGGTTGCGTTGAAGTGGACCACGGCTTGCGGTTGAC
>JBAXXO010000373.1:0-2968 GCA_037127855.1 Alphaproteobacteria bacterium | reverse complement strand
ACCAGGGCCGTCGTCAGATTGTCCAGCAAGGCGGACAGAAGAAACGACAGGACGCCGGTCAGCAAGAACAATTGCCGGTAGCTCAGGCCCAGACCCACCAGAACGCCCCGCAACACCTCAAAGGCGCGCCGCTCTTCCAACGTGTTGACATAAGTGATGGCAACCAAAAGGAACAAGAACAACTCGCCATATTCTTCGATCACATGCAGCGCCTGCGCCTGTGCCAGCTGCGGCTCGCCCTGCAAGGCCAAGGCTACCCCGATCAAAGCCCAGATCAAACCCGCCGCCACCATCACGGGCGCGGATTTCCGCATATGGGTGACCTCTTCCAGCACCACCAGCACATAGGCGCCCATAAACAGGGCCAGACTGGCAATTCCGGCCCAATGCGTCGTCAGGTTCAGGTCTGCCATCGCCACCTCCGCTTTGCCCATGCCAGACCACAGCGCCAAGCGGCCCGTCAAGGCCGACATGAATCAAGGCCGACATGAAACTGACCATCGGGTCAAGACCGACATCCGCACCCTTGCCAGCAGCCCAAAGCCCGTGCAAACCTCACACGCAACGCCGTGGAGGGCCCTATGCAGATCCTGACCGTTCAGGCCAATACCCCAGTGCCGCTGCTCGCTCAGACGCGCGGTCTCGGCCATGCGCGCAATCCTGGCACGGAGCTTGATCTCGACTGGGTGGCCTCGGTGCAGGCCAACACCTCGGCCATCGAACGCCGCGCCGCCACAATCGGCGGACGCCGTGCCGTCAAGAAAGAGTTTCAGGCGGCCTGGCTGTGCAAGGCCATCGCCTGCATCGACCTGACCACCCTGTCGGGTGACGACACGGCAGGCCGCGTCCGACGCCTGGCCGCCAAGGCCCGCCAACCCGTGCGCGCCGACATGCTGGCCGCTTTGGGGATGCAGGGCCTGACCGTCGGCGCTGTCTGCGTCTATCACGACATGGTGGCGGCGGCTGTCGAGGCGCTGGACGGCTCGGGCATCCCGGTCGCGGCCGTCTCGACCGGCTTTCCCGCGGGCCTGTCACCCTATCGCCTGCGCCTCGCCGAAATCGGCGAAAGCGTCGCAGCCGGCGCGCATGAGATCGACATCGTCATCTCTCGCCGCCATGTATTGACCCAGAACTGGCAGGCCCTGTATGACGAGATGCGCGAAATGCGCGCGGCGTGCGGCGATGCCCATGTCAAGGCGATCCTTGCCACCGGCGAATTGGGCACCCTGCGCAATGTCGCAAGGGCCTCGTTGATCTGCATGATGGCCGGTGCCGATTTCATCAAGACATCGACCGGCAAGGAGCCTGTCAACGCTACCCTGCCCGTGACCCTGACCATGATCCGCTGCATCCGCGACTATCAGACGCGCACCGGCATCAAGGTTGGCTACAAACCCGCCGGCGGCATTTCAAAGGCCAAGGACGCACTGCTGTATCAGGCGATGATGAAAGACGAACTTGGCAATGATTGGCTGCAACCCGACCTGTTCCGTTTTGGCGCGTCGTCTTTGCTGGGCGACATCGAACGCCAGTTGGATCACCACCTGACCGGCCGCTATTCTGCCGCCAACCGCCACGCGATGGGGTAGCAAGAAAGAATGAGTATTTAGGCCAGTATGAATGAAGGATCCAATTTCATACTGGCCTAAATACTCACCTTCCTTCCGCTCTCTCAAAAGCCGCCCCGCTGACAAGGAAATCCGCCATGACAATCCGCGACATCTTTGACAGCATGTCCTACGGCCCCGCCCCCGAAAGCAATGCCGAGGTCCTGGCGTGGCTGGCCAGTCACAAGGGGCGCTTTGGCCACTGGATCGACGGGGCCCTTACCAAAGGCGGCGCAGGTTTTGCCACGCGCAATCCCGCCACCGGCGAGGTTCTGGCCGAAATCACGCAAGGTTCGGCGGCGGATGTCGCGGCCGCCGTGGCGGCGGCACGCCGGGCGCAGCCGAAATGGGCGGGGCTTGCGGCGCATGAGCGGGCGAAATATCTGTATGCCCTTGCCCGGATGGTGCAAAAGAACGCCCGATTGCTCGCCGTGCTGGAAACGATGGACAATGGCAAACCCATCCGCGAAAGCCGCGACATCGACGTCCCACTGGTCGCGCGACATTTCTACTATCACGCGGGTCTGGCGCAATTGCTGCACGCCGAACAGCCGGGCATGCAGGCCCTGGGCGTCTGTGGCGCAGTCATCCCATGGAACTTTCCCCTGCTGATGCTGGCATGGAAGGTCGCCCCGGCACTTGCCGCGGGCAATACCATCGTGCTGAAACCCGCCGAATACACCCCCCTGACCGCCCTGCTTTTCGCCGAACTGTCACGTGAGGCGGGCTTGCCCCGTGGCGTGCTGAACATCGTCACCGGCGATGGCGTGACAGGGGCCGCGCTGGTCGCCCAACCCGGCGTTGACAAGATCGCCTTTACCGGATCAACCGCCGTAGGCCGCAAGATCCGCGAGGCGACCGCAGGCACAGGCAAGGCTCTCACCCTCGAACTCGGCGGCAAAAGCCCCTATATCGTGTTCGACGATGCCGATCTGGACTCTGCCGTCGAGGGGCTTGTCGATGCCATCTGGTTCAATCAGGGTCAGGTCTGCTGTGCAGGCAGTAGGCTTTTGGTGCAAGAAGGGGTCGCTGACCGCTTTCACACCAAGCTGAAGCGCCGCATGGACGGGTTGCGCCTTGGCAATCCGTTGGACAAGTGCATCGATGTCGGCGCCATCGTCGACCCGGTGCAACTGGCCACCATCACCGCAATGGTTGACGCCAATCGCGAGGGCGAACTTTACCGCGCCGCCACGCCCATCCCCGCTGGCTGCTACTATCCGCCCACCTTGATCACAGGCCTGTCCGCCGCCTCCAGCCTGATGCAAGAGGAAATCTTTGGCCCGGTTCTGGTCTCGATGACCTTTCGCACCCCGGTCGAGGCGGTCGAGTTGGCCAACAACACCCGCTATGGTCTGGCC
>JBAXXO010000372.1:0-2973 GCA_037127855.1 Alphaproteobacteria bacterium | reverse complement strand
CCTTTGCTGCACATTACGCTATCAAAGGAGCGGCACCAAACCGCGACAAGACCACGTCCGTTCCACCATTGACCTAGAGCGGGTTGCACTCAATCTGATTCAGATTGAGTACCATCCAAGACAGGCAAGCCACAGGGAATGTTGCCAGTTGCGTCGGGTCAGGTAAGCCTGATTGAACCCAATTCGCTCTAACGCGAAATTCTCAACGGTTTCGAAGCCGAAGAAAAGCGTGACAATACTGGGTTGAACAAGGCTGCCACAATCCTGTCTTTACCCCACATCTATGCGCGCCTGGCGAGCGTTGTTGGTGGCTTACGAACTCATTCGACGGCGCCACCCGCAGCGATCCAGTCCTTCAAACCACCCAGATTATAGACCTTGGTATAGCCCATCTCCAACAACAACTTGCCGGCCATTGCGGCGCGGCCACCTGCGGCGCAATGCAACACGATGGGCGTGTCGGGTTGCAGGCGGGGTTCGTGGGTCGGCAATGTCGGGTCGGCCTTGAACTCCAGTGAGCCGCGTGGGATGTGCAGCGCGCCCGCTGCCTTGCCGTTCTCCGCCAATTCGGCGGAATCGCGGATATCGAGCAGGACGGCGCCATTGGCCAGCATCTGCTGGGCCTGCTCACCCGTTACACGGGGCACGACAGCGTTTGCGGCAGCGACGAGTTCAGCAGAGGTGACGGGCATCTAAGGCTCCTGATGTTGATAGCGTATATAGGCGAATTGCCGGCCGTCGGGCGACCAGTTCGGCACGTTGATCGTGCCTTGGCCACCGACGAAACCGAGGACAATACGACGGTTCGTGCCATCCGGCTTCATTAGGCAAAGGGATACGGGAAGGTCGCGGGGATGGCCCTTGGTTCCCGGAGGGAAGGCCAAGTAAAGCACATGCGCGCCATCCGGGGAAGGGTGCGGGAACCAGTTGACATGGTCATCGGCGAAAACTTGGCGCTGTTGGGTACCATCGGCGTTCATCACCCAGATCTGGGCATGACCCGTGCGATCGCAATTGTAGTAGATCTTCGTCCCATCCGCAGCGTAGTCGGGACCATCGCACATCCCCTCACCCATGGTCAGGCGACGTTCCGTGCCGTCCCAGGTTTTGGTGTAAATGTCGATCACGGTCTTTTCAGCCCGCGCCGCGCAGTAGACCATGCCCGACCCGTCCGGTGCCACACCATGCAGCCAGGTGGGCGGTTCGGGCGAAATCAGGCAGGCCAGGCCACCCGTAGCCGGCATGGCGAACAGTTCGGCCCCATCGCCGCGATGGCAGCCAAACAGGATAACCGTACCGTCACGGGTAAAGGCGTGATCATTGTTGCAACGGGTCAGGTCGCCGGTATCGATGGGAACAAGCCGGGGGGTGTCATGCGGCACGCGGTACAGACGTCCTGCGGAATTCACCAAGAACCCATCCTTGTGCCAATTCGGCGCCTCGATCAGCGCGTCGCTTTGCAGCACCACGCGCGATCGTCCCCGGACCAGATCGTAAACCTCAAGCGAGGATCGCATGTCAGCCCTTGGCTTTGGGGGTCAGCAATTTGGCGGGGCGCAACGCCTCGGCCGATTTGAAAAGGCCAAAGGTCTGGTTGACATAGTTCACCACGCCGCCAATCTGATCCATGTATTTTTGCAGATCGGGGGTGCGCTCGGCCTCGACCATCTGTATCATCCTATCAGGACCCTCGGCCTCGAACTGGCAATAGAACAGGGGTTCACCGCGCCGCAGCACGATATCCTTTTCAGGCTCGTGCCATTCAAAGGCCCACATCAACGGTCGAGGCCAGACGTTCAGCGGGAAGCGCCCGCCAAAGATCGTGCCGGGCAGTGGGTTGGGGCGGTAATGGGCAAAGGTACCGAGTTGGGTGATGTAAACCAGTTCGTCGGCAATAAAGCAGTAAGGCAGCGCCATCTGCACGGTCGGCCTGTCCGGGTATCGCCATTCGGTTTCATTGACCAGTGTCAGCAGTTCGTTCAGCTTGTTGCCGCGAACCGGCGAGGCCACGCCGTTGCGGTTGACCAGATGGCCCTTGCCCTTGTCATCGCGGCCAAAGCCGATGGTCATGTCAAACGGGCATTTGATCACAAAATAACGGCTTTCCATCTGGACGACCGCGGGGCAGCGGCTGGCGGACTTGGCATGGGCCTTGTTGGTCTGTCGAAAGATCAGGCGTTCTGGCGCATCATAGAGGACCGCCCCCTTGTCCGAGGTCAAGAACCAGCCAACGGTGACCGGTCCGGCCTTGGGGCCGTCCTCGGGGCGGTCGAAACTAACGTTGATTTCCATGTGACACCTCATTTCGGGAAAGGTCTGCCGAAACGGGGGCATGAGTCAATGGTTAGGCCGCACGGGGTGAATCTTTGGCTTAATCGCGTGCGGGTTGGCCAACTTGAAGGATCGCACATTGGCAGATGGTGTGTTGGCACCCACCCTACGTCTCTGTTTCAGACTGCGGCAGGCGGTGCCTTGCACTGGGCCAGCGCCGCCCGCACGCCGCGCTTTGTCGACATGCTGACAGGAACGCCCGCACCGCTGGAAACGACGGCGGCGATTCTGTGGGATGAGAAGGCGCTGTATGTCGCCTTCTGGGCTGCCGAGCCAAACGTTGCAGGAACAATGACCAAGCGTGACGATCTGTTGTTCTTTGAAAGCGAACTGGAAATGTTCATTGACGGTGGCGATTGCCATTGCGAGCTGGAATTCAACGCTTTGGGCAGGATTCATGAAGTTTTTCCATTTGGCGTGATGCCTATACGCGCGGCAGCCGTTGGGATTCGCCCCAATTTGATGTGCATTCGCCGCGGGACCTCTCGTTTGGTGGCGATTATGACCGAGGCACAAAGGCATTCTGGACTATGATCTGCCGGAACTGGACCTGAAAGTGGCAGTCGACGGCGAGCGGAATGAACCCACGCATCTGGACCGGGGGTGGAGCGCAGAAATCACAATTCCTTGGGCCAGCCTGAC
>JBAXXO010000371.1:0-2985 GCA_037127855.1 Alphaproteobacteria bacterium | reverse complement strand
ACGAAACGACACCATTGGGAATCCCGAATCCGGTCCGGAGCGACACGCTCTAGACTGGCCCGTCGTTTGAGATGTTGCGTCCTCGACGCCGACCTCAAAACATGGAACTTTTTCTCCAAAGCGCCAGATGCCTTCTCGTCTTGAATCTCAAGGCCCTGGGCGCAGGTCAGTTGAAAGTGCCGTCGGCAAAAGGTGATGTCGCGAGCTGCTGTGGATCCGACAATGGCATTCGAGACCGCGAGGACAGCAAGATCTCGGCATTGCCGGGTGCAGTGGCTGCGGTAACTGGAGCCCGAGAGCGGATTGCACTCAATCGGATTCAGATTGAGTGCAACCCGCTCTAACGAATCAACGTGCACCGTCCGTCAGAATGCCATGGTTGCGGCAACCGCGCGTTTCCACCTTTCGTATTTCGTATCCCGCAAGGCGTTCGGCATGGCAGGGGCAAAGCGCCGCTGCAACGCCCAGTGGCGGGCAAACTCGGCGGGTTCAGGGCACAGCCCCACCTGCAACCCTGCCAGATAGGCTGCCCCCAAGGCGGTTGTTTCTGTGACAACCGGCCGGTCCACAGGGGCCGCGATGATGTCGGCCAGAAATTGCATCGCCCAGTCATTGGCCACCATACCGCCATCGACCCGCAAGACACCACCGGCCGAACCGCCCCAATCGGCGCGCATCGCCTCAAGCAGATCGCGGGTCTGGTAGCCGACACTTTCCAATGCCGCCCGTGCCAGTTCCGGCGGGCCAGAATTGCGGGTCAGCCCAAAGACAGCACCGCGACATCCCGCCTGCCAATAGGGCGCGCCGAGGCCGGTAAAGGCTGGCACCACGATCACGCCCTGCGCCTCGTCCGCCCGTTCCGCCAAGGCTTGGGTTTCCGCCGCCGAAGCAATCAGTTTCATCCCGTCCCGCAGCCATTGCACCACAGCGCCTGCGACGAAGATCGAGCCTTCAAGGGCATAGACGGGCTGACCCTTGAGACGGTAGGCTATGGTCGTCAGCATCCGGTTCGTCGAGGGCACCTGCGTTGCGCCGGTGTTCAGCAAGGCAAAGCAGCCCGTGCCATAGGTCGATTTCATCATGCCAGGCTGAAAACAGGCCTGCCCAACGGTCGCTGCCTGTTGGTCGCCCGCCACCCCGGCGATGGGTATGGCGGCACCAAACAGAACAGCCTCAGTCACGCCGAAATCTGCCGCACAATCGCGGACTTCGGGCAGCATCGCCACCGGCACGCCCAAAGCGGCACAGATCTCGGCATCCCAGGTATTTGTGCCAATGTTGAACAGCATGGTGCGGGCGGCGTTGGTCGCATCGGTTGCGTGGACCAGCCCGCCAGTCAGCCGCCAGATCAGGAATGAATCCACCGTTCCAAACGCCAGTTCCCCGGCTGCGGCCCGGCCATGAAGGTCATGCGCGTCGAGAATCCAGCGGATCTTGGTGGCGCTGAAATAGGGGTCCAGCAGCAGGCCGGTGCGGGTGGTCACCATCGGTTCCAACCCGCTGGCCCTGAGCTGCGCGCAGAGTGCAGCGGTCCGGCGGTCTTGCCAGACGATCGCATTGTACAGCGGTTTGCCAGTGTTGCGGTCCCAGACCAAGGTCGTCTCGCGTTGATTGGTGATACCAATCGCTGCCACCTGCGCCGCCGTGATTCCGGCCTTGTCCAGTGCTGCACGGACGGTGGCCAACACGGATTGCCACAAATCCTCGGGGTCATGTTCGACCCAGCCCGAATTGGGGTAGTGTTGCGCGAACTCTTGCTGCGCCGTCGCCACAGGCTTCAAATGGGTGTCAAACAGAATGGCACGAGTCGAGGTCGTTCCCTGATCGATGGCAAGTAGATAGGTCATGGCTCCCCCAATTGGCCCGGTTGTTGGCAGCAAACTGGCAGATGCCGCGGCGGATGAGAAGTGGGGACAACGACGTTGATTCGTGGGGTCGTGCAGCAGGGGCGCAGCTTTTGCCGCTGCGATCTGAAAGTACGAACCATTGCATATACTTAACTCGCGCGATGCACCGACCCCTTGCCGCACGCTCGTCAATCGCTAATGTGCGCGCAAACCAGCACGAGGATCCAACATGTCCACCCAAGCGCCCGAGACCGAGATCGTCACGCATTGGAAGATCGCTTGCGACGGCGGCGAGGGTGCGCTTGGCCATCCCCGGGTCTGGCTGACCATCCCGGCGGAGACCGGCTTTGTCGAATGCGGATACTGCGACAAACGGTTCGAGATTGATCGCGCCCGTGCCCATGATGACCACTGACGCCGCAATCCGTCGCACCGTCGGCCCGTTGGTTCACGCAAGTTCAACCCTGAAGCGCGGTCCGGGCATTGGCAGTTCCGCCAAGCCCATCTGTCGGTAAGCCGTTTGTGCGCCAAGGTTTTTGGGGTGTGTGCCGATCCTGAGCACTTCGGCCCCCCGGGCCAACGCGGCCACCCGTGCCGCCGCGATCAATGCCCGGCCTATGCCTGCCCGCCGCCGCCATTCCATGACAAACAGATGGTCAATCTCAAATCGCGCCCGGCCTGTCGCCAGATTGGGCCAGGCAAGGATCAGGGCATAGCCGACCAGCCCATCTTCCTCAGCGGCCACCAGAATATGGCCAATCACCTGATCAAAGATATGCCGGTGCAGGTCTTGGATGGAAATCAGCACTTCGTCGCCGTGATGCCGGGCCAAAAGGCCTATCATCTCATGCACTTGGGGCAGGTCATCGGGGACGGCTGGACGTATGTTGACGGTCATCTTTGGCTCCTTGGGGGCTGGCCCACAAGGCAAACTGAAACCGCCTTGCGGGCGGTTCATCGGTCAAATCGGGGAATGCGATGCTGACCAACCGCCTATTTGGCGCTGGTAAAGTACCGGCAGTCAGGGCGGTTTAGCATGAGCATTCTGACGCAATAGGCGGGCAAATCGCTGCTGTCAACAGACTAGCACGGCCCGTCACTTCATGGCATGTACGGGGGAACAGGGGGAACGGCACAT
>JBAXXO010000370.1:0-2988 GCA_037127855.1 Alphaproteobacteria bacterium | reverse complement strand
GTTGGGACTATGGGCAGACGGCACTTGTGACGGCGGTGCATCATGCGCGCGACCATGAGGGCCCGGCGCACCAGTTCTTCATGCCCGCAGGGCCGCTGGCGATCTTGCCACTACCGGGGGGGCATCTGTCGTCGATCGTGTGGAGCGAAACGACCGAGGTTGCGGCGGCCATTCATGCCTTGCCGGAGGATTTGTATCTGCAGGCGTTGCAGCCACGATTCGGGAGTTTTCTGGGTGAGATCGGTTTGGCGGGGGCGCGGTTTACCTATCCGCTAAGCCTGTCGCTGGCCAACAGTTTCATCGCACCGCGCGTGGCACTGGTGGGCGATGCGGCGCATGGTGTGCACAATCTGGCGGGGCAGGGGTTAAATTTGGGGCTGCGGGATGTGGCGGCCTTGGCCGAGGTGTTGGTGCTGGCGCGCAGACGGGGCGAGGAAATCGGTGTCGCGGATGTGCTGGCGCGGTATCAGCGGTGGCGGCGGTTTGACGCCACGGCGTTGGCTTTGGGAATGGATGCGGTCAACCGGCTGTTTTCGAATGACAATCCGCTGTTGAGAGGCGTCAGGGATCTGGGGATGGGGTTCGTAGGTTCCATGCCTGCGCTGCGGCGCGGCTTCATCCGACAGGCGGCCGGCTTGACGGGAAACCTGCCTAAGTTATTGGCGGGACAGCCGATTTAGTGGGTAGGGTGGGACATGACCCACCCTTTTGGCCCGAACAGTTTGGCGGGATCAGCCGACGGTGTTGAACGACGGGCCATACGGGTACTTGGTGATATCCTCATTGCCGGTTTCGGTGATGAAAAGGATATCGTGTTCGCGGTAGCCGCCCGCGCCGGGCTCGCCGTTCGGAATGGTCAGCATCGGTTCCATCGAGATCACCATGCCCGGTTCCAGCACCGTATCGATATCCTCGCGCAGTTCCAGACCGGCCTCGCGGCCGTAATAGTGCGACAGGATACCAAAGCTGTGGCCATAGCCGAAGGTGCGGTATTGCAGGACCTGATGTTCCTCGAAAAAGGTGTTCAGGCGCGCCGTCACGTCGGAGCATTTTGCACCCGGCACCAGCAGGCTGATCCCCAACTCATGCGCGGCCACGTTGATATCCCAGATGCGGCGGCTGGCGGCGTCAACTTCGCCCACGAACAAGGTGCGTTCCAGCGCGGTGTAATAGCCTGAGATCATCGGGAAGGTGTTCAACGACAGGATATCGCCGTGCTGCAGTTTGCGCGCGGTGACCGGGTTATGCGCGCCGTCGGTGTTGATGCCCGACTGGAACCACACCCAGGTGTCGCGGTATTCGGCATCAGGGAAGCGTTTGGCAATCTCAAGCTCCATCGCGTCGCGGCCTGCCATCGCGACGTCAATCTCGCGAACGCCCTGCCGGATCGCATCGTGGATGGCAAAGCCGCCGACATCGGCGACGGCCGCGCCGTGGCGGATCAGGTCCAGTTCGGCGGGACTTTTGGTCATGCGTTGCAGCATCGTCCCGGCGGCGATGTCGACGCCACGGGCCGGTTTGAGAAAGGCGTTCAGCTTTTCGGACTGGATCAGCGTCAGGTGGTCGGCCTCGCAGCCGATCACCCGCCCCTCACCGGTCACCGAAGCCACGGCGCGCCAGAAGTTGTCGCGTTGCCAGTCGGTATAGGTGATGTTGTCGCCATGGCAGCGCCGCCACGGCTGACCCGCGTCGATGCCCGCTGAAATCGTCACACTTTGCGCCTGCGTCACGACCAGACCGTAGGGCCGGCCAAAGCTGCAATACAGAAAGCCCGAATAATAGGCGATGTTGTGCATCGAGGTGAACACGCAGGCCTCGACGCCCTGCACCTCCATCAACTCGCGCAGCAGGGCCAAGCGGTCGTCATATTCGCTGGCGGCAAAGGGCAGAACGCGGTCGCCCTGATGAAACCGGTAATGTTGCGGCCGTTCGGTCGAGGGATTGGTTTGGGGCATTTCAGACCTCATCACCGGGGCCTGGTACGGACCCCGAAAGGTCCCGGCGTACAGGACGACAAGAGCGCGAATGTGACGACGCCATCGGCACGGCTCGCGCAGACCATGCCTGCAAAACGGCAGCTTGGCAAGATGTTGGGAAGGGGTGCGACACCTATCCGCCGCGCGGGTCAGCCGCCGATCTTGTCTTGGGTGCGCAGGTCAAAGTCGCTGGCATCGTGACGTTCGTGCAGTTGCTGGTCGAGCGGGCCATTGGCGCGATTGACGATGCGGCCACGTTTCACACCCGGGCGGTCGGCCAATGCGGTCGCCCAGCGCAGCACGTGGGTGTACGAGGCCGTTTGCAGAAACTCATCCGCGCCCGGATAACTGGTGCCCAATGCCAGCGCCCCGTACCATGGCCAGATCGCCATGTCGGCGATGCTGTAATCGGCCCCGGCGACATAGGCATGGTCAGCCAGTTGGCGGTCCAGCACATCCATCTGGCGCTTTACCTCCATCGCAAAGCGGTTGATCGGGTATTCGAACTTTTCGGGCGCATAGGAAAAGAAGTGGCCAAAGCCGCCGCCCAGCATGGGGGCTGCGCCCATCTGCCAGAACAGCCAGTTCATCACCTCGGTCCGGGCGGGGCCGTGGGCGGGCAGAAATGCGCCGAACTTTTCAGCCAAATGCACGAGGATCGAGCCGCTTTCAAACAGCCGGACCGGTGTCGGGCCGGAAAGGTCCATCAGGGCGGGTATCTTGGAATTGGGGTTCACGGCGACAAAGCCAGACCCGAATTGTGCGCCCTGGCCGATATTGATCAGCCAAGCGTCATATTCAGCTGCGTGGCCAGCGGCCAGCAATTCCTCGAACAGGATCGTGACTTTCTGGCCATTGGGCGTGGCGAGGGAATACAACTGGAACGGATGCTTGCCGACCGGCAGTTCGGCGTCATGGGTCGGCCCGGCGATGGGACGATTGATGTTGGCGAACTGTCCGCCGCTGGCCTTGTCCCAGGTCCAGATTCTTGGGGGGATGTAGGGGGTGGGAT
>JBAXXO010000369.1:0-3003 GCA_037127855.1 Alphaproteobacteria bacterium | reverse complement strand
TCGCCGCCCGCGCCCCCACGCCCAGACGCAGCGTCAGAAAGGCAAAGCAGGTCTCATACAGACAGCCCGCCTGCGCCACCCCGATCACAACCCAGCCCAGCAGCCAGACCCAAGGGCTGCCCGACACCGCCAGCACGCCCATCCCCGCCGCCGCCAATACCGGCATCCCCACCAGCAAAGCCGCCCCATGGCCGCGGTCCACCAGCCGACCCGTCACCGGCGTCAGCCCCGCCATCGCCAGAAAACTCAAGCTCGGCCCCAGCGCCAGCAATGGCTTGCCCCAGCCCGTCGCCGCCTCAAGGTCCGGCAGCAACGCCGGAAAGGCATCATAAACCCCGGCATAAATCAGCGCCTGCCCCAGCGCCAGCAGCCAGACCGCCATCATAGCCCGTAAAGCGCCCCGAACTTGGCCTCCAGATAGTCCAGCAACGGGCCTTCGCTGGGCTCGAACCCGCACGCCGCCGCAATCGTCGCCTGCGGCGCCCTCAGGCTGCCGTGGCGCTGCAGCCCCGCCCGCAACCAGCCCACCGCCGCAGCGGTGTCGCCCCGCGCCAACTGCCCCTCCAGGTCCGGCACCGCCGCCCGCAACGCCTTGTACAGGCAGCCGGCATAGACATTGCCCAGCGTATAGGTCGGAAAATAGCCGTACAGCCCGACCGACCAATGCACATCCTGCAACATCCCATGCCGTGGCCGGTCTACCGCCACCCCGAAATCGGCGCGGAACCGGTCGTTCCATGCCGCCTCGATTTCGCCCACCGCCAGATCGCCGCGCACGAATGCCCGCTCCAGATCAAACCGCATCATGATGTGCAGATTGTAATGTACCTCATCCGCCTCGGTCCGAATAAAGCCCGGCTGCACCCGGTTCACCGCCCGGTAGAACGCATCCGCCCCACCGATGCCGAAATCGCCAAACGCGGCCTGCATCCGTCCATACAGCCAAGCCGTCATCCCCGGCCCGCGCCCGATCTGGTTTTCGTAAATCCGGCTCTGGCTTTCATGCACCCCCATCGACACGCCGGCCCCCAGCGGGGTCATCAGATAGGCCTGATCGATGTTCAACTCATATGAACTGTGGCCCACCTCATGGATCGTCGAGTAAATGCAGTTGAAAGGATCGCTTTCGACCACCCGCGTCGTGATCCGGCTGTCATTGCCCCCGCCCGCACTGAACGGATGCACGGCCAGATCGAGCCTGCCGCGGTTCCAGTCATAGCCGTAAGCACTCGCCACCTCGCGGGCCAGGGCCAACTGTGGGTCTTGGGGAAAATGCCCCGCCACCGCAGCGGGTTGCGCCTTGTCCAGCACCGCCGCCCGCAGCGCCACCAGCCGCGGCCGCATCCGGTCAAACATCGACGCCAGCGCCACCGCCGTCGCCCCAGGCTCATAATCGTCGATCAGCGCGTCATACAGGTCGCCGCCCTGCGCCAGGCATTCCGCCTCCAGCCGCTTCAGCGCGATCACGCGTGCCAGCACCGGCAGAAAATCTGCCACCCGCTCGGCCTCGCGCGCTGCCGCCCAAACCCCTTGCGCGGTCGAGGTGACGCGCGCGATCTCCTGCGCCAGATCTGAGGGCACCTTGACCGCCCGTGCATGGGCACGTCGGATCAGCGCCACCGCCCGCTGGCTGGCGGCATCCGCAGGGTCCGCCGCCGCAAGCCAGTCGGCCAGCCGCGGATCGGTGCGCCGCGCATGCAGCACCCCCTCCATCGCCGCCATCTCCTCGCCGCGCTGATCGGCTGCACCGCGTGGCATCATCGTCTCCTGATCCCAGCCCAGCCGGCCGGCAACCCCGGCTAGGGCCTCAGTCTGGCGCTGAAACGCCATCAACTCCTGAAAGGCTGTGTTATTGGTCATGCCGTCCCCTTCCGGATCGACCCCTGAATAGGGAATTTCGCCATGTGGCGGGCCCGGATCACCAGAACCCACAGCGCAACCGCACCCAGTTGATGGGTCAGCGCCACATGCATCTGTGCCGACGTCAACGCCGTGTAAATCCCCAAGGCGACCTGCAATACCAGCATGATCATGACCGCGTTGAACGCGCCTTGCGTGGCCTGATAGGCCGATTTGCGCGCCCGCAACCAGACCAGGATTGCCAAGATGAACAGCCCGTAGCCGGTCATGCGGTGCAGGAACTGCACCAGTCCCGGATCTTCAAAGAAATTGCGCCACAGCGGCACAATGGCAAAAGGGTCCGGCGGAAAAAAGCCGTCACCCATCAGCGGCCATGTCGGATAGGCCCGCCCGGCATCGATCCCCGCCACCAGCGCCCCCAGCAGGATTTGCAGGAACAACAGATGCATGACCCCGGTCGCCATCCCGACCAACCGACGCTCGCCGACCCGCCGCGCCTGCATCAGATCGGTTTCCGCCCGGCCGAGCTGAAATATATAAGTCGCGCACAGCCCTAGAATGGCAAAGGCCAGCCCCAGATGCGTCGCAAGCCGATAGGAGGCGACCGACACCATGCTGCCTGACAAGCCCGAAGATACCATCCACCATCCGATCGCCCCCTGCAATCCACCCAGCGCGCCAAGACCCAGCAACCGCCCGGTCCACCCCGCGGGTATCCGCCGCGCCAGCAAGAACCCCAAAAAGCCCAAGGCCCAGACCAGCCCGATCACCCGGCCCAACTGCCGATGCGCCCATTCCCACCAAAAGATGCCCTTGAACGAAGAAAGGTCCATGCCCGCATTCATCAGCTTGTACTGCGGGCTGGCCTGATATTTGCCAAATTCCAGCGCCCAATCTGCCTCGGACAGCGGCGGAATGGCACCCATGACCGGCCGCCACTCGGTGATCGACAGTCCCGAATCGGTCAAGCGCGTCAAACCGCCCACCGCGATCATGCAGGCGACAAGCCCAAACAGGACAAGCAGCCAGAGCCGGATCGCGCCGCGTGCGCCTTGTGCTGGCGCATCAATCATGCCGCCCGCCTGTCTGTTGGCTGGCCCCCCAACCGATCTGCCAGCGGGTTTTTCCGCCTTGCCGCCACCT
>JBAXXO010000368.1:0-3004 GCA_037127855.1 Alphaproteobacteria bacterium | reverse complement strand
CGGGCGGGCGGTCGATGCGGCGCTGGCCGGGGCGGGGATTGCGGCCGCGCAGGTGGCGCTGGTGTTCATAGGTTTTGATGCCGGCGATCTGGAGCGGGGCGGCCTGAGCGAGGCTTTGAAGGGCGATCCGGTGATTGCGATGGCGGGCGGGCATAACCATGCGGGCGGCGAGGTCGCACCGCTGGATCTGGTGGCGCTGGAGCAAGTGGTTGCGACGCTGAAGGATCAGGTGACGGGGTTTGCGGTGGCCGCACGCTTTGGCACGCGAAACCCCGCGCATGAGGTGGCCGCGCGTGAGGTGATCCGCCGTGTGACGGGCCGCGCGGTGACCTGCAGCCATGAATTGTCGGCCCAGTTGAACGGCCCCAAGCGCGCCTTGACGGCGGTGTTGAATGCGCGGTTGATCGGCATGATCGACCGGCTTGTTGCGGCCTGTGAGCGCCATCTGGCCGCCATCGGGGTGACGGCGCCCTTGATGGTTGTGCGCGGCGACGGGGCGTTGATCAGCGCCGCGATGGTGCGCGAACGCCCGATCGAGACCATCCTCAGCGGGCCTGCCGCCAGCATCGTCGGGGCGCGGTGGCTGACCGGAGCCTCGGATGCGCTGGTGTCGGATATTGGTGGCACGACGACCGATGTGGCCCTGCTGCGCGGCGGACTGCCCGAGATTGACCCCTTGGGTGCCCGGGTGGGCGGCTTTCGCACCATGGTAGAGGCTGTGGCGATGCGGACAACGGGTCTGGGCGGCGACAGCGAGGTTCATGTCGTCACCGAAGGTCTGGTGGCCGGGCTGCGGCTTGGGCCGCGGCGGCTGATCCCGGTCTCACTGCTGGCTGCGGAGCATGGGCCGATGGTGCATGACATGCTGGACCGCGCCCTGATGGCCGAGGCGGTGGGCGAGAGTGATGGGCGGTTTGTCGTGCCAATGGGCGGGCAGACCGGGGGCCTGACACCGCGTGAGGCGGCGGTGCTGGCGCGTGTGACCGGGCCGATGCCGCTGGCCGCGGCGCTGTCTTCGCGGTTGGAGGTGGCGGCGATGGAGCGGCTGGTGGCGCGGGGATTGGTGATGATCGTGGGGGTGACGCCGTCCGATGCAATGCATGTTCTGGGGCGGCTGGCGGCTTGGGATGCGGTGGCGGCGGAAAAGGCGCTACGGCTGCTGGCGCGGCGGCGTGGCGGCACCGGCGAGCGCATTGCGACGGGTGCGGTGGATCTGGCGCAACGCATCGTCGATCAGGTGACCGCGCAGACCGTGGATTGCCTGCTGGAGGCCGCTTTCGACGAGGATGGCGGCATCGCCGGCGACGCCGCGGTTCTGGCGCGGCATCCTTTGACCAGCGCCGGGTTGGCGCGGCATCGCGGGATTGTCGAGGTGACCCTGACGCTTGGTGTGCCGGTGATCGGGCTAGGGGCATCGGCGGCGGCCTATTATGGGGCCGTGGCGCAGCGGCTGGGCTGCCAGATGATCCTGCCCGAACATGCCGGGGTTGCCAATGCCATTGGCGCCGTGGTGGGGCAGGTCGCGCAGCGTGCCGCAGGTCTGGTGACCAGCCCTGGCGTCGGGCGGTTCACCGCGCATTTTGCCGATGGATTGCAAAGCTTTGCCACCCGCGATGAGGCCCTGGCAGCGATGGAGGCGGCCATGGTCGCCGAGGCTTCGGCCCGGGCGCGGGCAGCGGGGGCGGCGGATGTGTCGGTGCTGATCCGCCGCGATCTGCGCGAGGCCGAGGTCGAGGGGCAGATGATGTTCATCGAGGCGATGGTCACCGCGGTGGCCTCGGGGCGGCCGCGGGTTGCGCATGGCTGAGGGCGGGTTGCTTGGGCCGAAGTGAAGAGGAGTATTTTGACCAGTGTGAAGGGGCAAGTCAGGGACGGGGCTTTCAGGCAGTGTGAACCCCGGCGCCAGTGTCAGGATCCACCAAGGTCAGGGTGGCGCTGCCACAATGGGTTTGCAGCAAATTGGTCACGATGGTCAGTCCCATGCCGGTGCCGAAGTGATCGCGCCGGGTGGTGAGAAGCGCTGCAAAGATCTGTGCGCTGTTGTCGGTCGAGATGCCGGGGCCCTTTTCGGTGACGGTCACCGCTGTGTGACCGTCCCGCCGCCCCGTGGCGGCGGACACCGTGGTGCCGCCATGTTGCACTGCATTGCCCAGCAAATCATGGGTGATCATCTTGCAGGTCCGGCAGCAGGGCTGCGAGGCGGTTTTTCAACGCCTGTGCCATGGTGATGACGGCGTGGGCCAGGTCAGGCTTTTCGCTTGTACCGACGTGGTGCAGCGCTGGTGCTGGATGCTGCGGGTTGCGGCGGGGCGCTGCCGCCTCTTGCGAACGGGCCATGACCGGGCGCAGCAACAGCCGCGACCGGATCAGGCCAAGGCTTATATGGCGCAAGGGATCACCCTTACCACGATGGTGGCGCTGCTGCGGAAGCCGGTCTTGGGACTGAGATAGCGCCCCGCGAACAGTCTTGCGAAAGACAGGGCAAGGGTGACGAGCAGGGCGCCGCCCAGCACCTTCCTGGGGTCGGGCCGCCATCTGAGACCTGTACCGGTTTGAGGTGGGTTTGCTTCCGTCGGCTGTGACTTTAGGGCCTGTTGAGAATCATCTGGAGGTGATGACGGCTGCTGAAAGGTAGATCATGGCGCTGAAGGAAGTATCCGTTTTGTCGCTTCGCAGGGCGGTACGCTTGAACTCTTGGAGTTTGCACAAGAAATTCTCGACCAGAGGCCGCCATTTGCAGATGTCGGGTTTGGTATCCAACGGCTTGCCGCGCCTTCAGTCCTGCGAGAGCACGATTTTGGCCTTGCGCGCGTTCAAATCCGCGATGACCGGGTCGGTGTCAAAGGCCTTGTCCGCAATCAGGCCCTTGAAGGTCACATCCTTGATCAAAGCGGCCACGCCGGTGGTGTCATGGCGCTGTCCGGGCGGCGGGTTGACGCGGACAAGGTTGCCCAAAGCGGATTGCACGCAATTCTGGTCGGCTTGGCTGAGTGGGCTTGCGTGC
>JBAXXO010000367.1:0-3033 GCA_037127855.1 Alphaproteobacteria bacterium | reverse complement strand
CTCAGGAAGGTCCGGATGACGGCGATTGCAGCCAGGCGACCGACATCATACCAGCCGTTCGCGGTTGAGGTGGTGGCGGTTTCGATCACATCGGCGGCAAGCTGAAAGGTCAGGCCCGCGACAAGCCAGCGACCATAACGCACATAGGTGACGGCCAGCATGTTCTCCGACCCCGGCCGACGCAGCATGGCGGCGATCCCGGCCAAAAAGGCCTCGATGGTTCCGAAAACGATAATGATCAGCGCCATCATGTTGATGGCCGTCACGCTGTAGCCGCTTGTGACGTGCAGGATTTCTTCCAAGATCACTCCTTTCCTGTCCCGGTGTAAAAGCGAATGCCTGTTCAAAGAAAGGGGGCGGCGGCTCGGTGCCGACGCCCCCAAAGGTTAAAAGTCCGTTGCGTGGTTAGTGATTGGCACCGCTGCCCGCCTGTTGCAGGCTTTCCAGCACCGAATCTAGGTTGAACGACGCCGGTTTCTGACGCGGCGGATAGGCCACAAAGCTGGGGATCATCGCGGCGACAAGGTCTTGCATGCCATAGATCACCCAGACATGGTCAAGTTGCCAGTCCCAATAGGTGTTGGAACTTTCGTCTGCCCGCTCGAACGGGTCCTGGCGCAGATTGAACAGTTTGGGCGCGCGCAGCTTCACAAAGGGTTCGATCCAGCATTGCAGCTTGGTCGCCCTTTGCTCGGCCAAAACGCATTTGTAATCCTGAATGCGAATCCCGATCACCTCGCCGTCGTCGCTCATGTAGACGAACGAATTGCGCGGGCTCTCTTTTGCCTTGCCGGTCAGATAGGGCAACATGTTAAAGCCGTCGATGCAAACCTTGTAGGTCATCGACCCGACATGGTGCCCTTCCAGCAGCTTGTCCTTGACCTTGTCATCACCAGCGGCGGCAAGGAAGGTCGGCAGCATGTCCTGATGCGACACGATGCCATTGACGACCGAGCCTGCTGGAATGTGGCCGGGCCAACGCAGAAAGGCCGGAACGCGCCAGCCGCCTTCCCAGTTGGTGTTCTTTTCCGAGCGGAATGGCGTTATGCCGGCATCGGGCCACGAGTTGAAATGCGGGCCGTTGTCGGTGGAATACATCACGATCGTGTCATCGGCGATGCCCAATGTATCGAGAAGGTCAAGCATCACGCCGATATTCTCGTCATGCGCGACCATCACATCGGCATAGACACCTTGGCCATTGCTCTTGCCCTTGTGCTTTTCGGCGCGGTGGGTGCGAAAGTGCATGCCGGTGGTGTTGTACCACACGAAGAACGGCTTATCGTCGTCCACCTGCGCTTTGATGAAGGCCTTGGCGCGTTCGGTGGCTTCGTCGTCGATCGTCTCCATGCGCTTCTTGGTCAGCGGTCCGGTGTTCACAATGGTCTGGCCACCCTTGCCGTCAGCCTTGCAATGCAAAACCCCGCGCGGCATGAAACGCTTGCGGAAATCTTCGTCCTGCGGATAGCCCTCGATCTCGGGCTCTTCCTCGGCATTCAGGTGATACAGATTGCCGAAGAATTCGTCGAACCCATGCATGGTTGGCAGGAATTCGTCGCGGTCGCCAAAGTGGTTCTTGCCGAACTGGCCGGTGGCATAGCCATGCGGCTTGAGCAGTTCGGCGATGGTCGGGTCTTCCTTTTGCAGGCCGACCGGTGCGCCCGGCAAACCAACCTTGGTCAGGCCGGTGCGGACAGGGTTCTGCCCGGTGATGAAAGCGGCGCGACCGGCGGTGCAGCTTTGCTGGGCGTAGTAGTCGGTGAATGCCACGCCCTCGTTGGCAATGCGGTCAATGTTGGGCGTGCGATAGCCCATCTGGCCACGGCTGTTGTAGCTGATGTTCCACCAACCGATGTCGTCGCCCCACAAGACCAGGATGTTTGGTTTCTTCGTCGTCATTGGTTTCCTCCGTTGGTTTGATAAATCAGGGACAGGTGTCGGCTAAGGCGCTAAATCAGCCTGAACAGGATTGCAGTGAAGCAAAAAATGCCCACACAGCACAACGCAATCGACACCGCGTAAACCGGGGTCCGTTTGGCCAGACCTTTGGCCCCCGCGATCTGGGCGAACTCACCGCTGCGCAGATACTCATTGGTCTTGCGATACTCGATCACGCTGATGGCCAGCATCACCGTGCCCAGAAAGATCAGCGTCAATCCCATGTAACGCGGGGCGATCGGCAAGCGCGCCGGCTTGACCTGATAAAAATCGCCCATCCGTTCAAAGAACTGAACGATTGTAAAGCCAAAGCCAATCAACGAAATCGAGGTCCGCGCCCAGGCAAGCAAAGTCCGCTCGACCGCAAGCCGGGTGCGCAGCCAGGCAAAATGGTCTGCCGCCGCGGCCTTCACCACAAACCTTTGGCCTTCGATTTCAGCAGACTCGTTCACGTCACATGCTCCGGCCGCCGTTCTGTCCGCCCCTTGGCGATAACCTAGTTTTGCCAAAAGAACAACAGCCTTGACGCGGCACAGAACCCACCAGCTGACTTGCTCCGGCGCAGAACCCATGAATTCCCTTGCGTTCAGGCGATTTCACGGGTTCACTTTCTACAACCATGAGGTGCAAAATGGGCGATCTTGTCTGGCCGAACGACGATCAGATGGAACCGAAGCAAAGGCGCGTGGCGCAAAGGAAGTGTTGCTGCACGTCACGTCCGGAGTGGAACTGCCGCGAATCCACAAGTTCGCAAGACATAGAGGTGGAAAATTGATCGGAGGAAGCTATGCTATCGCTGTCTGACCAAAACGTGGTGCGGAAAATGAATCGACCCTGGACTGCCCTGATATTCGCAGCCGTTGCGCTGACATCCTGCCAAATGGATGAGTCACAGGTATCGCAAACCATGCCAAGTACAAAAACCCAATCTTCTGTCATGCCGGACGATGTTCAAGATGGGTGGCAGTGTAATAGTCCGCTTCCGGTCGGCACAATAGTTGATCGACGGAACGACCTTGTGATGTGGCGCGTTGGTACTTTGGCAAAGCCGACCAAAACCGGTGATCCAATGTACGTCCTCGCCGCAGGGAAAGC
>JBAXXO010000366.1:0-3039 GCA_037127855.1 Alphaproteobacteria bacterium | reverse complement strand
TCAGTGACCGGGAAACGATGTGGCAGCTTGGGCCGTGAATGTCTCTGATCGACCCATTGCGGACCTTTACGAGGCGCCCTTTCATTCCCCAAAACAGCCTTTCACCGCCCAAGTCGAGGGGCGATGACAAGGCTTTTCCAAACAGCACGCTCCGGTGCAATGACCGGCAAACCGTTTGTCCGCCGTGCGCACTCGCATTTCATGCAAACACGTCCGCGATGCGGGTCGTCAAGGGTTCACGCTGGGTTTCTTAGCTCGTCTTACCGCGATCGACCACGGGTCCAGGCGCCAAGCCGGATGGCCATTCCGGAGATCAGTGCTTGCGTCACCATGCCGGCGGCAATCAGCCAGAAAAAGTGCGCGGGCTGGGGACTTGATACGCCTGCGAGCATTACGCATCCGACGACGATCAACAGCACTCGCACCACGCTGGCGATCACCGGCCAGGCCACGCGACCGGCACCCTGAGAGGCGAAGTACAGGCAAAGCGCCAGGCCAAAGAATGCGTAGAAGGGACCAACGATCTGCAGATAAGTTCGGCAGGCGGCCCGAATGCTTTCCGAGTCGGTGAACAGATTGGCCCACAGACCCGGGAAAACCGCGATCACCGCTCCGATCAGGCCGCTCAGTGCGGCGCTGTAAACCGCCGCTGTCCAGCCTGACTGGAGCGCTCGCTGAATCATGTTCGCACCGAAATGCACGCCGACCAGGGCCGTCGAGGCGGCCCCGAAACCAAAGACCATCGGGATAAGGAGGAACTCGAGACGCGAGCCGATGCCATATCCCGCCAGGACATCGACGCCCAGGCGTGCGATGAAGGCGGTGATCGCGGACACCGCAGCAATCGAGCAGAATGAATTGATCGATGCCAGGGCACCCACCTTCAGGATGGCTGCCATGGGCGCCAGCTGCACCGGCATCCCCGAAAATCGCAGGCGAAGCTCATTGCAGCGGGTCATCAGAAAGACCAGCAGCAGGATGGCGGCCACCGCATAGCCGATCACGATGCCGGCCGCTGCGCCCGCGATGCCCATCTTCGGAAAGGGACCCAGGCCGAACACCAGCGCGCCCGCGGCCATGACCTGAACCGCCGAGCCGGCCACCAGGCACTTGGCCGCGACCAGCATTTTTCCGGTCGCGCGAACAATGGCGGCCAGCGCATTGGCGACCCACATGCTGAAGCAGCCCAGAAACAGCACATCGGAATAGGCCAAGGCCTGCTCCAGCACCGCGCCGGACCCTCCGAGCAAGCGGTAGATTCGGCTTCCCCCAAGCAGAAAGACCAGGGCGCACGCGCCGGCCAGCAGTACCACCAGCAGCACTGCGTGAAACGCCAGTGCTTCTGCTCCGGGCCTGTCACCGGCCCCAAGGCGCCGTGCCACCGCTCCGGTGATCGTGCCGCCGATCGACCCGCCCGACAGCGTCATCACCAGCATCATCATCGGAAATGCCAGGGCCAACCCCGCAAGCGACGCGGAGCCAAGCTGTCCGACGTACCAGGCTTCGGCCATGAGGGTGATCATGGTCACCACCATGGCGATCATGTTGGGCGCTGCCAGCCGGATGATCGTGGGCCCGATCGGTGCTGTCAGCAGTGGCGAGGCTGCGCCGGCTACCATGGCTCGACCTTTGAACGCATGTCGAGCTCGAAGGTCCAGGCCTGAGGCGACTGCTGATGCAGGAACCAGTACGCGTCTGCCAACCCGCCCAGGTCAATCAGGCGCTCCTCTCCGAATCTCTGGACCATCTCGGGCCGCCCCTTGCGCAGCTTGTCGCCGTCAATGCCACCGTCGACGACAACATGACCGACGTGCAGGCCCTTTGGGCCCAGCTCCTTGGCCATCGCCTGCGCAAGATTGCGCAGTGCGGCCTTGGCCGAGTTGAATGCGCCAAAGCCCGCTCGCCCGCGCAGCGACGCGCTGGCACCTGTGAACAGCAAGGTGCCACCGCGGGGCAACATGCGGCGTGCTGCCTCGCGGCCGAATAAAAAACCACCAAAACAGCACACCCGCCATGCGTGCTCGAAGTAGCTGGCATCCATCTCGGTGACCGTCCCGGGCGTGTTGTTGCCGGTGTTGTAAACCGCCACATCCAGGCTGCCGTCAGCCGCGCACACCTGATCAAAGAGCGCCTGAACATCGGCTTCGCGGGTGGCATCGGCCACGATCGCGGTGGCCGCACCGCCGGTGGATCGGATCTGCTTGACGACTTGCTCCAGGCTTTGCGCCGTGCGACCGGCGACGAACACATGGAAACCTTCGCGTGCAAAGCGTGCCGCGATGCTGGCACCAAGGCCCTTTTCAGGGCCCACACCGATGACCAGTGCCTTTTTCAACTCGGGCATATCGGAAGCCTTGGTTGGCGTTGTCATGAAATCTTGGCCATGTTGTGGTGCTGATCCTTGAGGTGGGTTTGCGCCCATTGGGCCAGTCCTTTCAGGACGGGCCGCAGGGCGGAGCCGCTTTCGGTGAGTTGGAAGGCGTTGTTGCGCGCACTCGCCTGAGGGTTGGTTCGCTCGATCAGTTTCAGACAGGTGAGCAGGTTCAATCTCGACGCGAGGATGTTGGTCGAGATGTGTTCGGGAGAGGCGAGAAACTCGGAGTAGGTACGAGGTCCGTGGATCAGCAGGTCTCGAATGATCAATAACGACCATTTGTCGCCGAGTACATCAAGCGCCGAACTGATCGGGCACACCGAACGCCATTCCACGCCATCGTTATCGTTTGTCATCGTCTGACTCCCTGTAAGGTCGATCGAACGCATCCCCGATGCGGCAATCTTGTTCAACGCGCCATGACGTGCGCGATGATTCGCCAGACATAGACGAGCATTGCAAGCTGCCCGACCGCGAACACGGCAGTTCGCAAATAGGGAATCCCTGCGATGTAGACCATTGCGTGCAACAGGCGTGCGGCCAGCAGCACGCTGCCCGCAACCAGCGTGGTGCCATCGGTCGCGCCGGTGACATGGGCGATGCCGATCACGGCCGCGTACATCGCCAGATTGTCTGCAAGATTTGCGTGGGCCCGAACTGCCCGG
>JBAXXO010000365.1:0-3041 GCA_037127855.1 Alphaproteobacteria bacterium | reverse complement strand
CTTTCAGACCGCGACCACCACTTTGCCCCGCACAAAGGCCTCGATCTCGGCCGCTGGCCGCGCGCCGGGCAATCGCGCCACCTCGCGGCCCTTTTGCCACAAGATCAGCAGCGGTATCCCCCTTATCTCGAGGCGTTGTGACACTGCCGGGTGATCCTCGGTGTTGATCTTGGCAAAGCGCACCCGTCCTTTCAGCGCCATGGACGCCTTGGCATATTCCGGTGCCATCATCCGGCAGGGCCCGCACCACGGCGCCCAATAATCCACGATGGTCGGCAGGTCGTCAGCCCGCGTCGCCTTGTCATGCGCGACAAGGTCAAACTCGGCAACCTTGCCATCCATCAGGGCCTGCCCACAGGACCCGCATTTGGGCCCCTCGCCCAGCTTGACCACCGGCACGCGGTTGGCCTGCCCACAGGTGGCACAGGTCAGTCTGACGGACTCTTGCATGATAATCCCTCCCATAGCCCAAGCCTCGGATATGCCCCTCCGCCCCCCCACATTCAAGCCAACGCTTAGGGTGGGTGCCGACCTACCACTGCGTTGATCCACCCTTGCGCCACGTGACCATGCTTTCTATGCTGCATACCTGCCCCGGAGCTACGACATGTTGGCCACCCGCCTCCCCGCATTCATCTTCTCCCACTATGAATGCCATGAATGGAAACATGCCAGCGCGATCCTGTCGCAGGATTTTCCGGCGGAATGGGCGGATTTGCTGGAACTGCTGTCCACATTCCGGCTTCGCAAATCGTGGATCACGCAAGGCGGTGGCAACAAATCGCAACTGTCGTCCTTCATCGACGGCTTTCTCAGCCAGCGCGGTTGGGTCGAAAAGCAGTTTCAGACCGCTTTTGAAGTGGACGGCACCCGCTTGGACTCGCCCACCCACAAGATAGACTGTTTCAAGAATGGGGTGGCGCTGGAGATCGAATGGAACAACAAGGATCCCTTCTTTGACCGGGACCTGAACAACTTTCGCCTGTTGTTTGACCTGCGCGCCGTCAGTGTCGGGATCGTCATTACCCGCGCCGACGAATTACAAGACATTTTTAACCAACTTGGGCGAGGATCGTCTTACGGCAATTCCACGACCCATATGTCAAAACTGCTGCCAAGGATCGAGGGTGGTGGGGGTGCTGGCTGCCCGATCTTGGTTTTTGGCATCACCAAAGCCCTGTATACAGAGGATGACGCATGATCAGTGCAGCCGATGACCTTTTGGGCAAGGTGGGCCAGACCCGGTTCGGCACCATCCTCGCCGATCCGCCCTGGCAGTTCCAGAACCGCACCGGCAAGATGGCCCCCGAACACAGACGCCTGTCGCGCTATGCGACCATGACCTTGACCGATATCAGGGAATTGCCGGTTGCTAAGGTCGCCGCCGATACGGCCCATTTGTACCTGTGGGTGCCGAATGCCTTGCTGCCGGATGGGCTGAAAGTGATGGAAAGCTGGGGCTTTTCTTACAAAAGCAACATCATCTGGTACAAGATCCGCAAGGACGGCGGCCCGGACCGGCGTGGCGTTGGCTTTTATTTCCGCAACGTGACCGAGATTTTGCTGTTCGGCGTGCGCGGCAAGAATGCACGGACCCTGAACCAGGGCCGAACCCAGGAAAACATCCTGTCCACCCAAAAGCGCGAGCACAGCCGTAAACCGGATGAGCAATATGGCCTGATCGAGGGTTGCAGCCCTGGACCACTGCTGGAACTTTTCGCCCGTGGCCCCCGCGCCGGTTGGACCGTCTGGGGCAATCAGGCCGAGGACTACACGCCAACTTGGGACACCTACGCCAACCACTCGCAAAAGGGCCTGTCGCCGCTGCTCCTGTCCGGCACATGATCGCCCCCAGTCTTCATCGCCCCGAGTCTTCAGCAACGAGCGTCGGCGTAAAACCCGACGAGGCGAGGTAGTACGCGGGACGCCCCGGTTCCTCACGCCACCCGTCAAAGGCAGCAAGCGCCGGTCAGTTGCAAGATATTCACGGGTCGCGGTTTGCAAGGCAGATTGCACAATCTTTTCCCTCGCGCATATTGAAACTGGCCATCGCTGCGATGCGGGAAAGATTGGACGTGGGGGTGAGAGTGGTTTTGCAAAAGGGGCTGCACATGATGATGCCAACGTTCGGATTCGTCTGGCCATGACCGATGACTCTGCAAAAGATCATAAGCTTCAGGTCGCTATCGAGCGGACTTTGGACCACATCGCGCGGGTGACTGACGGTTGCGGGCCCGCGGTGGTCAAGGCGATGAACGCATCCGTCCCCTTCCTGGAAGACTATTTTCTGGGCGAGGGCACCCTCGCCGATATACCCTACATACCCCGCAACAAGCAGGGAAACCAAAGGTATACGGCGCAATCAAGTGATCCGGTGGTCAAGTCGGTGCTACGCCGGCAGGCTCTGGGCGTCGCGCGAGTTGAAGCCCTGCACGTTCCAACTGTGGAAGAGGAACGGCAATTAGATGACGACATCATGTTCCTCGCCCACAAGAACATCGCGCTGGAAAAGGCACTCGGGTCCCCGCCGATCCCAAGGTTCCCGCCCCCCAAACTGACGCGGTCCATGACGGCGGCGCGGCTGACCGAGCTTGCGGTCAAGGCGGCAGAGGGTCTGGTTGATACCTCTCGCATCGAGGTCGCGCCACATCCCGGCTCGCTCAAGAAACTCCGCAGTTTCCTGATGCATTTCCCGACCAAAGGCGCGCTTATCGTTATGGTCGCAATGGAGTTCGAGGGGTTAACCCTGTGGTCCTCGGCTGTTGCTTTGGCCGAAATCGGGAAAAAGCCACTGCCCCTTCTACTGTTCAGCGACGTCAGCGCTGAAGGTGACTTTGCGTGGCCTGCGGACATGCCCACCGAAACGCGCATCGCCTGCTCGTTCAAGATCATTGCGACCTTCGCCGCGCAGATCGGCTGATTGGCGAAATATCGCGCAAGCGTAGGTGGGAGCATGCCACGACTCCCCGTCTCTTCAATGTGGTCATGTCCACTACATCTGTCCGGTGCTGCCACTCCAACAAGACCCCAAGATCTGGTTA
>JBAXXO010000364.1:0-3054 GCA_037127855.1 Alphaproteobacteria bacterium | reverse complement strand
GTGTTGGCCTTCCTCGCGGTCGGACTAGGGCTTCGGCAATTGCTGCTGTTTTACAGCGACCGGGCCGAAGCGCGGCGGGCGGCGACGAAGTTCTCGATCGTCTGGGGGGCTGGGGATGCCGCTTTGATCCTGGCGGCGGGTTTGCTCTGGGCGGCGTTCGGCACGACGGATCTGCAGGCGCTGGAGACCGCGGCACAGGCTGGACTGCCGCTGGCCGCAAAGGTGGCCGTGGCGCTGGTGGTGTTGACCGCCGCGCTCAAGACTGCGACTTTTCCGCTGCACGGCTGGCTGACCGAGGTGATGGAGGCGCCGACGCCGGTGTCGGCGCTGCTGCATGCGGGCATCATCAACGCTGGTGGCTTCCTGCTGATCCGCATGGCTGAGGTGGTTCAGGCCAGCCCTGGGGCCATGGCGGCGCTGGTGATGCTGGGCGGGTTTACGGCGCTGTTCGGGGCGGCGGTGATGCTGACGCAAAGTGCGGTCAAGACGGCGCTGGCCTGGTCCACCGTGGCGCAGATGGGCTTCATGCTTTTGCAATGCGGGTTGGGACTCTGGCCGCTGGCACTGCTGCACATCGTGGCTCATTCGCTGTACAAGGCGCATGCCTTCCTGTCATCGGGGACGGCCGTGCGGGCGGTGGCCGCGATCCGGCGGCCGGGGCCGGTGGCGGCGCCGAGCATTGGCGCGGTGGCCAGGGCCTTCGGAGTGGCGCTGGTGCTGTACGCCACAGTCGCGGTGGGGTTCGAAGTCGTGGCTGGGCCCAAGTCAGCCCAAGGGCTGGCGCTTGGCGCGATCCTGATCTTCGGCGTGGCCTATCTGGTGGCGCAGGGACTGGCCGATGCCGCGCCCAAGGCGCTCACCCAGCGCACAGCCCTTGCCTCGCTGGGGGCGGCGCTGGCCTATTTCAGTTTTCAACTGGTGGCAGCAGCACTTTGGGGTGCGTCACTGCCCGCCCCACCGGCACCGGATGGGCTGGAATGGGGGCTTATCGTACTGGCGATCCTGTCTTTTGGCCTTGTGGCGGTGGCGCAAGCCCTTTTCCCGCTCTGGGCGCATCATCCCGCCACGGCCGGGCTGCGCGTGCATCTGGCCAACGGGCTTTACCTCAACGCCCTTCTCGACCGATGGATCGGTGGCTTTCGCGCCTCCCGTCCGCTCTGATCTTTTGCCTTTCAGGAGAATGACATGTTCATCAAGCACGCGCAAATCGCCCCGGCTCGGATCACCGGCCTTCTAAAGGCCGCCGAGGCGGCAGCCCGCGCCATCCCGCCCGCCTTTCCGCTAGCGGCGACGGTGGCCGTCAACCCTTTCCTTGGCCAGACCGGCGAGGATTTGGCCATGGCCTCGGCCAGGCTGGCTCGGGTGGCGGGGGTGCAGCTGACCCTGCCGCGTGCCGATTATGCCGCCAGGGTAGCGACCGGAGCGATCACCGATGAAGATCTTGCCGACGCCCTGCTTGCTTGTGCGTCGCCGCTGAAGCCGGTCGATCTGGCCGGGCTGGTCGGGCGGCTGAATGTCCCTCGCCCGCAGGTTCGCGCCTTGCCTACGCTTGCGGAACTTTCTGCACAAGCAACAGGTATGGACTGGCCCGCGGTGATGCAGCGGACCATCGGCCTGTGGGCGGCGGGTCATTTCGACCAGGGTCAGGCGCTTTGGACCCCCGCGCCGGGACAGGGGGCCTTTGCCGCCTGGCGCGCCTGGGCCAGCCACGACCTGACGCCCGAGGCGGCGGGGCTGTCCGGGTTTTGCGCTCTTGTGGCCTCTGCCCCCGACACCGCCGAACGCGCATTGTTGCGCGCCTGTGAGACACTGGGGATCTCGGAAAGTGCCGCCGAGACGGTGTTCCACCGGCTGCTGGTCGATCTGGCGGGCTGGGCGCAGCATGCGCGCTGGCTGTTGTGGCAGGCGGAACTTTCAGGGCGGTCGGATGCCACGCTGACCGACCTGCTGGCGATCCGACTGATCTGGGAAGAGGCGGTCTTTGCCCATGCCCCGCAGGTAGAAACTGCCTGGGTCGGCACGCTTGCCGCCCATGCCGAACCTCTGACGCCAAGCCCCGATCAGGTGATCGACACCATTCTGCAAGACGCCGCCGAACGCGCCCACCAGCGGCGGCTAGAGTCTATGCTGACAGGGACACTGCAGGTCCAAGCGGTGGCGCGCCCCGCCGTTCAGGCCGCCTTTTGCATCGACGTGCGGTCCGAAGTGTTCCGCCGCGCGCTGGAAAGCCTGGATGGCGGTATCACGACCCTTGGCTTTGCCGGCTTCTTCGGTCTGCCCGTCGCACATCGAAGCTTTGGCTCTGACATGGTCGAGGCGCATCTGCCGGTGCTGCTGACCGCCAGCATGGCCTCGCATGGCGCAGGCACACTTGCGGTCGAACAGGCCGCCCGCATCACCGCCCGCGCCTCGCGCGCCTGGGGCCGGTTTCGGCAGGCGGCGGTCTCCTCTTTCGCCTTCGTCGAGGCGGCGGGGCCGGCCTATGGCTGGAAACTGGTCAAGGACGCACTTGGATTCGCGCCCAAGGACCTTGACGCCGAGCCTGCGCCGCAGCTTGATGTGGCGCTGACGGCTGCACAAAAGGCCGCAACCGGGGCCGCCGTGCTAAAGGCCATGAGCCTGACAACGGGTCATGCGCGACTGGTGCTGCTTTTGGGCCACGGCGCGCAGGCTGCCAACAACCCGCATGAAAGCGCCTATCACTGCGGCGCCTGTGGTGGATATACCGGCGAGGTTTCAGCACGGCTGCTGGCAACGCTGTTGAACGATATTGAGACGCGGGCGGGCCTGCTGGATCATGGCATCGACCTCGCCCCGGACACGCTCTTCGTGGCGGGGCTGCACAACACAACGACCGACGCCGTCACGTTGTATCCCTACACCCCGGCACCGGACCACGCGACAGACCTCGTGCAGGCCCGGCACTGGCTGGCGGCGGCGGGCGGGCTGGCGCGGGCCGAGCGCGCGCTGCGGCTGCCGGGGGCATCCGCTGCAACGATTGCCGCACGGGCCGTGAACTGGGCCGAGGTGCGGCCGGAGTGGGGCCTTGCGGGC
>JBAXXO010000363.1:0-3079 GCA_037127855.1 Alphaproteobacteria bacterium | reverse complement strand
AATTCTGCCTGTCGGGAACGTGCACTTCGCGGATGTGGGGGGTGACGCGCAACCCGTTCAACCCCGATTTCGGGCCGGGGGGATCGTCGGGCGGGTCGGCGGCGGCGCTGGCTGCGGGAATGGTGCCGGTGGCGACGGGCACGGATATCGGCGGGTCGATCCGGATTCCGGCCAGTTCTTGCGGCCTGGTCGGATTCAAGCCACCGCATGGCCGCAACCCCGACGGGCCGCCAGCCAATTTCGACCGGTACAATCATTGTGGCGTGCTGACGCGGACGGTGGGCGATACGGCGTTGTTGCAGAACCTGATCTCGGGGCCGCATGTGCGCGACCATGACAGCCTGCGCGAGCGGGTAACCCTGCCGCTGGTTTCCAGCCGCCGGGCGCTGCGGGTGGGGTGGTCGATGGATCTTGGCTATGTGCCGATCAGTGCCGATGTGCGCACCAACACGCGGCGGGCGCTGGACGTGTTTGCGCAGGATGGGGCGGTGGTCGAAGAGGTCGATATCGGCTGGACCGAGGCGGTCGACCGCGCCTCGATGGGGTGGTATTGCGCGATGCATTTCGGGCGGCAGCCGCTTTGGGCGGCGGTCGAGCATCGCGAGCTTTTGACCGATTATGCCCTTGCCGCGGCGGATATGGCCGCAAAGGTCACAGCGGACGAGATTGCCCGGTCATGGGACATGCAGCATGCCATGTATCAGACGATTGGCGAATTGCTGGAACGCTATGACATTCTGGTCTGTCCAACGCTTTCGATCGGGGCGGTCAGGGCGGATCATGACCCGGTGGGACGGCATTTCATCGTGGACGGGCGGGCGGTGGATGCCGAATATGGCTGGGTCCTGACCCATCCGTTCAACATGCTTCAGCATTGCCCCGTGGTGTCGGTGCCCTCAGGCCGGGACAGTCACGGGGTGCCGACGGGGATTCAGATCATCGGGCGGACTTTCGACGATGCCGCCGTGATCGGTGCCGCCTTGCAATACGAGGCGGCGGCACCGGAGATGTTTCTGCCGCGTTCGGGCCTGCCGACGCTGGCCAAGGGATACGGTGCATGACCGGGCGGGTTGCCATCGTCACCGGCGGCACGACGGGGATCGGGCTGTCCACGGCGCGGGCGCTGATCGACAGCGGGCACCGCGTGGCGGTGGGCGCACGCGGGGCGGCGCGGGCCGAGGTGGTGGCCGAGGTGGCAAAGCATCTGGGGGCGCAGGTGCTGACCCTGCCGCTGGATGTGGCGGACCGGGCCAGTTGCGATGGCTTTGTGGCGCAGGTGACCGAGAGGCTGGGGCCGCCGACCATTCTGGTGAATTCGGCCGGCGTTTATCACGGGGCCTTTCTGAACGGGCATGACGAGCAGGCATGGACGGCGCAGATCGACATCAATCTGAGCGGGCCGTTCCGGATGACGCGGGCAGTTTATCCGGCGATGGTGGCTGCGGGGTGGGGGCGGATCGCCAACATCGCCTCGACCGCCGGAACCAAGGGGGCGGCGGGCTATGCGGGCTATTGCGCCTCAAAGGCGGGGTTGATCGGGCTGTCCGAGGTCACGGCGGTTGAAGGCGCCCCGCATGGGATTTCGTGCATCGCCGTCAGCCCGACCTGGGTCGAGACTCCGACGATGTCGCGGGCCTTCACACGGATTGCGGCGGCAGGGCAGATCACCCTGGCCGAGGCGCGGGCAAAGATCGCGCACAGCAACCCGCAAGGGCGGATCGTACAGCCGGGTGAAGTGGCGGCGTTGATTGACTTTTTCTGCTCGGACCTCGCACCCGGCTTCACCAATGTGGATGTGCAGATCAATGCCGGCGCGGATTGGTAAGGGGCAGCGATGGCTTACAAGACATGGGCGATGTCGGACCGGGTGTCGCTGATCCAGGAAACCGGGGTGGCCGCCTGTCTGCGGTGCAACATCTGGCATGTGCGCGGGCGCGATCACGATCTTGTGATCGACACCGGCATGGGGCTGGCCTCGCTGAAAGGTTGGCTGCTGCGCGAAACCGACCGACCGATCAAGGCGATCGTCACACACAGTCATTTCGATCATTCGGGCGGATTGCATGAGTTTGACTGCCGTCTGGGCCACAGGGCCGAGGCGCATATTCTGGCGGCACCTGACAATGCGGCGGTAGTCTATTCCGGTGCATGGACCCGGATCGAGGTCGTTGACCGCCGCTTGCATCCGAATTTTGACCCCGCGACCTATCACATCACGCCGGCGCCGCTGACCGGGTATCTGGATGAGGGCGACGTGGTTGATCTGGGGGATTGTGCCTTTCAGGTGCTGCACACGCCGGGGCATTCGCCGGGGTCGATTTCGTTGTGGGATGCCAAGTCGCGCACCGTCTTTTCGGGGGATGCGCTGTATGACGGGCAGTTGATGGACAACCTCTACCACTCGGACCCCGCCGCACTGCGTCAAACGCTGGGGCGGCTGCAAGCGATTGGGGCGGATCTTTATCATGGTGGGCATTTCCGGTCGTTCGGAAAGACGCGCATGACGGAATTGGTCGCGGAATATCTGCGGGGCAATAGCACCTTGGTCGATGTGGACGCGTGGTATGCCGAGATGCGACGCCAGACGCCGGACATATATGCCGATCAGGACTGGACCGGTATTCCTGTTGCTTGACGCTAAGACAACACGGTTGGCCTCGTTGGCGCTGTTCTTTGGGGCGTCGGTCTGGGGTGTTTACTGGGTGCCGCTGCGGATGCTGGATGGCATGGGGGTGGCCGGCGGCTGGGCCGTCGCCTATTTCAATTTCTGTCCATTGCTGGTGCTGGTGCCCTATCTGATCTGGCAGCGTCACAGCGTGTTCCGCCTGCTTGGCCCGGCGCTGTTCATCGGGGCTGCAACGGGGCTGGGGCTTGCGCTGTATTCGACCTCGATCGTGCTGGGGTCGGTGGTGCGGATCACAATGGAATTCTATCTGACCTCGGTTTGGTCGTCGATCATCGGGGTGGTGTGGTTGCAGGAACGGGCGGACCTGCGCCGTGCTCTGACCGTTGCGGCCGGGTTGGCGGGGTTGGGGCTGTTGCTGTCGGGCGGGGCGGATGAGGCCGCCGGTCGCTTGGG
>JBAXXO010000362.1:0-3087 GCA_037127855.1 Alphaproteobacteria bacterium | reverse complement strand
CATGGCTCAGGCCAGCAAAGTAATTGCGGACATTATAGCGCCAGAACGACAGATCGCCGTTCCTCAACTTGGGGGTCTGTGGCCAGTGCTGGTCGGTATAGGGATGATCATCAAATCCGTCGGCCCAGGATGCCGGGATCACGAATTTTGCGGGGTCGTACATGTCCTTGAACCGGGCCGGGGTATAGCGTGGGCCATGCGGGCTGAAAAAACCGACCTCGCGGTAGAACGGCCCGTCACCGTCATAGCTTTGCAGGAAATCAATCGCCGAAGCCGAGGATTGCGCATCGTAAAAGATGCCGTCGTCCTTGGGGTTGGTCGTGCCCCAACCGCCACGAATGCCCTTGTACTTGCGCTTTTCCACCTCTGGCGGCAAAGCGTTGTCGTCGGTAAAGTGCTTTTGGCCGTCCGAATAGATCACCTTGTGCAAATTACGGCGCAGCGGCTTGTAGCCATGATGAATCTTGCCACCCGACGAACAGAAAAACCCCGCGTCCTTCAGCCGACAAGACCAGACCTCCTGCGGACTGATCCGGTCGAACAGATCGACCGAATTGTCAAAGATGTTCAACCTTTGTGGCGTCTGCGCCGACATGAAGCTGGCACGCGACGCGCCGCAGATCGGCACCTGACAATAGGCCGACTGAAACTGGGCCGATTGTGCCACGATCCGGTCCAGATTGGGCGTCTGCAACCTCACGCCAAATGCCTCAGCATAGCGGTGATAGGCGCCACAATCGTCAAAGCTGACCAAAAGGATGTTCGTGCCTTTGCTCGGGGTCAAATGATCATCGCTTTCCAACTGCTTGTATCCGCATACCAAACCGCTAACCCACTGCCACCGTCAAGCCCGCGATGGGCTTCCGCAACGCTGCCCCGCCTGCGCCCGCACCATCAGGGGATCACGGTCTGGCATCCGTCCTATGCCAACCGCGACACCAGCAGCTTGTCGATCCTGCGGCCATCCAGATCGACGATTTCCACCTTCCAACTGCCCAGCCGCAGCGTTGCACCCACCTCGGGCAATCGGCCCATGCGGTCCAGGATCAACCCCGCCAAGGTTTCATAATCGCGGTCAGCATCCAGAGGAATGCCGATGCGGTCGGCAAACTCGTCGACGGGCATCCAACCCGCCACCAGCAGGCTGCCATCCTCGCGCGTCACGATCTTTGGCTCATCCTCGGCATGGTCGCTGAAATCACCCGTAATCGCCTCCAGCAGGTCCATCGGCGTGATGATCCCCTCGAAATGGCCATATTCGTCAAAGACCAGAACCATGTGGGCCGGCGCGGTGCGCAACAACTCGATCACCTCCAGCGCCCCCAACCCGTCGCGCACGACCGGCGCCGGCATGATCACCGACCGCAGGTCGAACGGCCCGGCGGCCCGCGTCTGCGCCAGAAAATCCCGTGTGGTCACGACACCGATCACATTGTCCGGGTCGCCGTCACGCACCGGCAGGCGCGTGCGCCGCGTGGTCTGAAACGCCTTGACCACACTCGAGAAACTGTCTGTGACGCTGACCATCTCGACCTCGTGGCGCGGCGTCATCAGGCCCCGCGCCGTCCGGTCGGCTGTCCGCATCACGCCGGCAATCATCGCGGTTTCGGCCCCCGCCATCACACCGGCACTCTGCGCCTCGGCGATGACAAGCTTGACCTCCTCATCCGTCATGTTCTCTTCGGTCTGCCCCGATTGGCCCAGCATCCGCAAGACCAGCTTGCCCGACCGGTCCAACAGCCAGATCAGCGGCGCCGCCACGACAGAGATGCCCCGCATCAGTGGCGCCACCCGCGCCGCAACCGCCTCGGGCGCGCGCAGGGCGATCTGCTTGGGCACCAATTCGCCGATGATCAGCGACAGATAGGTGATGGCCACCACCACCCCCCCAACACCCAACGACTGTGCCAAAGCCTTCGGAACCCCGGCGTCGGTCAGGGCCAAGGCCAGCCTTGTCCCCAGCGTGGCCCCCGAAAACGCACCCGCCAGAACCCCCACCAAAGTGATTCCGATCTGCACCGACGACAAGAACCGCCCCGGATCAGCCGCCAGCCGCAGCGCCGTAGCGGCACCCCCGCTGCCGGCCTCTGCCATCACCTTCAGCCGGGCCGGCCGGGCCGAGACGATGGCCAGTTCAGACATCGCCAGAATGCCGTTGATGACTGTCAAGATCAGCACAATTCCGATTTCTAGAACCATGACGTAACTGGCAACCTTTGCTATGAACAGCACCGCTGCAGGTTCAACCACCCGTGATGCCGCGCCTTTGCGGGCGCTAAATCCCCTATAGCATAGATACCCGTGCCTTTGCCAAGGCATCGCGGGCAGTCACGCCGTCCAGAATAACGGCGCATGCCTTTCGGCTGGTCATAAAACCGCGTCATCCGCCTGACTGCCAAGGCACCGAGCATCGGGCCAGCAATCCGCCGCTCCGCCTGCCACTGTCACACAGCCTCACACCGCCCTGCCGCAAGCTTGTCACCGCATTCCGGCCCGGCCAGCCCCACCTGCCGCCAAACCGACCTTCTCCATTCACATTGGCCCAGATACTGTCTTGCTGTCTTACGACCTTTGCCTCAGGGCGCACCCAGAGTCAGCGGTTTCCGGCACACCACCCATGCCCAGAACCCTATGGGTATTGCGGCCCATGGCCAACTCGTCCAGCCGCAGGCATGATGATCCGCGGCAAGGGGTTGGGGATTTCCACGCCCGGGTAACCATCGTTCACACTCAAGATCAGACAGGTATCACCGCAGACCAAAGCGTCGCGAACAAGGGTTTCAAACCTGACCTTCCGCGCGGCTCAGGTCTTGCATGGCGGCACCAGGCCCCATCCGTCCAAGCCCTTCGATCCCGCGATGACCCGTTCCGGCTCCGGCCTGGTCCGGTCGTCGCGAAGGACCTGCCCCTAAGTCGCGCCGCTGCCCGGTTGCATCACCCTGGCGCAGGCAAATCGCCCTTATCCGAACCCTGCCGCGACAACCTCTTCGCGGAACACCCCGTTGCAACCCTCGAACAGCGTGTTGGTGCACACCACGATGACCGTGCCAGATTGCCGCTTGACAACCCCGTCATTGCCGTATGAAC
>JBAXXO010000361.1:0-3102 GCA_037127855.1 Alphaproteobacteria bacterium | reverse complement strand
GACGCCGCCGACGACATCCCCCCCGATAGTTCGGCGACCGGCCGCGCGCGCGCGGTCCATGATGGCCCGCAAATCGACATCGGCCAGGAAATGCGCACGGCCTATCTCGACTATGCCATGTCGGTCATCGTCGCCCGCGCCATCCCGGATATGCGCGACGGGCTAAAGCCCGTTCACCGCCGCATCCTTTATGCGATGAACGAGGTCGGCAACACGCCCGACAAACCCTACCGCAAATCCTCGCGCCCCGTCGCCGACACCATGGGCAAATACCACCCGCATGGCGATACTGCCATTTATGACGCCCTCGTGCGCATGGCCCAGCCCTTTTCGATGTCGCTCGTCCTTCTCGACGGTCAGGGCAATTTCGGCTCGATGGACGGCGACCCCGCCGCAGCCTTTCGCTACACGGAGGTGCGGATGGACAAGCCTGCAACCTTCCTTCTGGCCGATATTGACAAGGACACGGTCGATTTTCAGGACAATTACGATGGCAAGGACCGTGAACCCACGGTTCTGCCTGCCCGTTTTCCCAACATGCTGGTCAACGGCGCCGAGGGCATCGCGGTCGGCATGGCCACCCGCATCCCACCGCACAACCTGGGCGAAGTCATCGACGGCACCCTTGCCCTCATTGAAAACCCCGACCTCGCCACCGAGGCGCTGATGGACATCATCCCCGCCCCCGATTTCCCCACCGGTGCCACCATCCTCGGTCGCTCCGGTGCCCGCAAAGCCTATCTCGAGGGGCGCGGCTCCATCATCGTCCGCGCCAAGACCCGCATCGAGGAAATCCGCAAAGACCGCTTTGCCATCATCATCGACGAGGTTCCCTATCAGGTAAACAAGGCGCGGATGATCGAAATCATCGCCGAACAGGTGCGCGACAAGAAGATCGAAGGCATCGCCCATGTGCAGGACGAATCCGACCGGATTGGCGTGCGCGTGGTCATTGAACTCAAACGCGACGCTACCCCCGACGTGGTGCTGAACCAGTTGTATCGCTTTTCTCCGATGCAGATCAGCTTTGCGTGCAACATGCTGGCGCTGAACGGCGGCCGCCCCGAAACCCTGACCCTGCGCGATTTCCTCACCCATTTCATCACCTTTCGCGAAGACGTGGTTGCGCGCAGGACGGCCTTTGAACTCCGCCGTGCCCGCGAACGCAGCCACATCCTGTGCGGCCTCGCCGTAGCCGTCTCCAACGTCGATGAAATCATTCGCACCATCCGCGCCTCTGCCGACGCCGCCGAAGCACGCGAGAAATTGATGACCCGCCGCTGGCCCGCCCATGACATCGCCGTCTATATCCGGCTGATCGATGATCCGTCGCACACGATGAATGACGATGGCACCTACAACCTGTCCGAGGTTCAGGCCCGCGCCATCCTCGACCTTCGCCTGCAACGCCTGACCCAGATCGGCGTCAAGGAGGTCACGGACGAGCTCGAGGAGCTCGCCGCCCACATCAAGGATTACCTCGAAATCCTCGGCAGTCGTGACCGCATCATGGTCATCATCGCGGATGAACTGCGCCAGGTCAAAGCCGCCTTCGCCGTGCCCCGCCGCACCGAAATCGTCGACTGGTCCGGCGACATGGAGGATGAAGACCTGATCGAACGCGAGGATATGGTCGTGACCATCACCTCGGGCGGCTATATCAAACGCACGCCGCTGGCCGAGTTTCGCCAGCAAAACCGCGGCGGCAAGGGTCTTGCCTCGATGGGCACCAAACAGGATGACGTGGTGACGACCCTGTTCGTGGCCAACACCCACACGCCCCTGTTGTTCTTCACGACCGATGGCATGGTCTACAAGATGAAAACCTGGCGTCTGCCGCTGGCCGGTCGTACTGCCAAGGGCAAGGCGATGGTCAACATCCTGCCGATCGAGACCGGCGTTTCGATCGCAGCCCTGATGCCGGTGGACGCGCCCGAGGATCATTGGGACGACCTGCAGATCGTCTTCGCCACCTCGGACGGCGATGTGCGCCAGAACGACCTTTCCGATTTCACCAATGTCAAACGCAATGGCAAGATCGCAATGAACCTGCCGGACGGTGTGACCTTGGTGAACGCCGCCATCTGCACCGATGCCGATGACGTCATGCTGGTCACAGCCCTGGGCCGCGCCATCCGCTTTTCCACCACCGACATCCGCGTGTTCAAATCGCGCGGCTCTACCGGCGTGCGCGGCATCCGCTTGGGCGAGGGCGACAAAGTCGTGTCGATGGCCGTCATCCGCCATTTCGAGGCAGACCCCGCTGAACGCGCCCTCTACCTCAAACAACGCCGCCTGATCGCCGGTGCCCCGGACGAGACCGAAACCGACGACGACGACGAGACCACCGCCGAGGGCCAATTGTCCCCCGACCGCTACGCCGAAATGTCCGCGGCCGAAGATATGATTCTGACCATCAGCACCTCGGGCACCGGCAAACTGTCCTCTTCGCACGATTACCCGGTGCGCGGACGTGGCGGCATGGGCGTCAAGGCGATGGACGGTGCCATGCGCGGCGGGCGTCTTGTGGCCTCTTTCCCGGTCGAGCCCACCGACCAGATCATGCTCGCCACCTCAACCGGCCAGTCGATCCGCGTGCCCGTCGATCAGATCTCCTTCAGGTCGCGCAGCGCAGGCGGCGTCAAGGTCCTCAACACCTCCGCCAGCGGCGAAGAGGTGGTCTCGGTCGCCCGCGTGGCCGATCAGGGCGATGCATGATGCCCTGACTGCGCGGCTGGCCCACCTGGCCGCGCAGAACCAGACCACCCATTACGGCGCCCTCGCCCGTGACCTGAACCTCACGGGCCCCGCCACCATCGCCCGCCTGACCGCCGAACTGGAACGGCTGATGGAGGAAGACGCTGCCCAAAACCGCCCCCTCCGCGCCGCCCTCGTCGATCGCGAGGCTGAGCGGCACCTTTTCCCAGGCGAGCACGCAGCCCGCATCGTCGCACGTGAGCAGGCCGTCCTCAAAGGCATTGAGCGCAATGTGCGTGACGGGCCGCGCGTGGCCGAGCAGCTTGGCGACGACGTGCGAGGAGAGGACGGCGGCGCCCGCCGCGGCGGGGTTGCCGCCCAGCAGCAGCCCTCCGAGGCCCGTGG
>JBAXXO010000360.1:0-3126 GCA_037127855.1 Alphaproteobacteria bacterium | reverse complement strand
GACCGGTTGCTGGCGGCCTGTGCCGATCACGACTTGCCCTTGCTGCCCGGTGCCGCCACCGCCTCGGAAATCATGGCCCTGCTGGAAAAGGGGTATACCGTGCAAAAGTTCTTCCCCGCCGAACAGTCCGGCGGTGCTGCTTTTCTCAAATCCATCGGGTCGCCCATCCCGCAGGTCAAATTCTGCCCCACCGGCGGCATCAGCCTGAAAAACGCACGCGAATACCTGGCACTGCCCAACGTCCTGTGCGTCGGTGGGTCATGGGTTGCGCCGAAAGAGGCGCTGGCCGGTGCCGACTGGGCCGGTGTCACCGCGCTGGCCCGCCAGGCGGCGGGGTTGCGTCACGCTTGAATGCCATCGGGGCTTGCGGACCATGCCAGCGTCACAATGTTGTATGACAAATGGCGCGGCGGCCTGGCCCAAAGCGCGTTCGTTGACCCCGCGGCGTGCGCCATCTTGCCCATGCCTGCGCCAAAGAATGCAGCCGACAGGACAGGCCGATGCGCCTTGACGTCGTCACAAACAGTGCCCGACACGGTCCTACTTCGTGACCTTCAAGTTCAGGCAGGATCAAGGCCCGTCACACACGCCCCAACCGCCCACCGCGCCGGCGCGGCGGTTCTGCCGGGCCCAAGCCCTCGGCCAACACCATGTTCATGGGATGCCCCGGATGGGCGGTGGCATATTCCGTCATCAACCGGCCAATCGCGGTGGCAACATCCTGTCCCCTGTCCACGCTCAAAGCCCAGTCGAGAAAGATCGACCGGCATTGCGCAAGGGTAATCCCCTCGATCCGGTAGCTTTCCCGCACCAGCCCCTTTGGATCGGCCTCCTCCAATTCCATTCCGCCTCCTATTGGCCAAGCCTGGCCGAAATCACGCCATCCGCTGCCTGCGCCACCGCAGACAAGCGCCCCGCAAGCGCCACCTCGTCCGCCTCGGCCACCTCGCGCAACACAAAACTCATGGCACCCTGCCCCAAAGATGCGCCGCCCTTCTCCGTCACCAGCCGCATTGCCACCCGCAGCTGCCAGCACAGGATGTAGGCGGTCTGCAACAGCGTCGCCTCTGTTTGCGACACTTTGCCCTGCCTTACCCCCGCCGCCAGCTGCGCCTCAACCCCGCGCGCGGCCGATCCGGCCTGCAATGCCAGCATCTGCGCCATCAATTCGACATCCATCATCCGCCCCGGACCCGTCTTGGCCTCCAGCGTACTCGCACCCAGCGCGCCGACTGGCTGCGCCGCCGCCAAACGCGCCCGCATCTCGGCCACATCGCGCAGCACCGTCGCACCCGCGCCTTTGGCCGCGATCACTGCGCGCCGCAATGCCTCTACTTCGCCCGCCAGCGCCGCGTCCCCCGCCACCACCCGCGCCCGTGTCAGCGCCAGATGCTCCCATGTCCAGGCCTCATCCATCTGATAGGAACGGAATCCCTGAATCGAGGTCGCGACCGGTCCCTGTCGTCCCGAGGGGCGCAGCCGCATGTCCACATCATACAGCCGCCCCTCAGCCATCGGTGCGGTCAGCGCCGTGACCATGGCTTGCGTCAAGCGCGCATAATACTTGCCACAGGCAAGGGGCCGCGCCCCGTCAGACATCTCGACCCCGGCCCCGTCATAGATGACGATCAGATCCAGATCCGACCGCGCCGTCAGGCGCCCGGCACCCAGCGAGCCCATGCCCACCACCACCGCCCCGCGCCCCGGCATCGCCCCGTGCCGCGCCGCAAAGCTGGCAGCCACCACCGGCCACAACCCGGCCACCACCGCCCCTGCCAGATCGGCATATTGGCGGCCGGCCTCGAACCCGTCGATCAGCCCGCGCAGATGATGCACCCCCACCCGGAAATGCCATTCCCGCATCCAGACCCGTGCTGCATCCAACCCACGTTCATAATCGGCCACCTGCGCCAACCGCGCTGCCAGCGCCTCGGTCAAACCCGCGAGCCCCGGCCATGGCGCAAAGAAGCTGCCACCGATCACCGAATCCAGCACGCCCGGATGCCGCGCCAGATGCCGTGCCAGTTCGGGCGAGATTGCCGCCACATCAACGATCAGATCCACCAAGGCCGGATTGGCATCGAACAGGCTGAACACCTGCACACCCGAGGGCAACCCCGCCAGAAACCCGTCCAAGGCCAGCAATGCCTCGTCTCCATGCGCCGCCTGTGCCAGCTTGCGCAGCATCACCGGCAGAACGCGCCTGAAGATGGCCTGCGCCCGTTCCGACCGCAACGCCGGAAAACGCCACCACCGCTCGACAATGCCCTGAGCCCGTTCTGACATGTCCGGCACCGCCTCTGCAGCGGCGGGGGTAAAGAACCCCTCTGTCAACACCTCGACCCGCGCCAATCGCGCCAGCAAAACCGACCGGAACGCATCCTCGGGCAGCCCAGAAAGCGCCGCCACCCGCGCCACCCCTTCGGCCGTCACGGGCAACCTGTGGGTCTGTTCATCCAGCACCATCTGCAACCGATGCTCCAGCGCCCGGTGTGCCTGATAGGCCGCCACCAACTCCTCGGCCACCGCCTGGGGCAGCCAAGACTGCGCCGCAAGCGCCCGCAACCCCGCCACCGTGCCCGGCAAACGCAACTGCGGGTCACGCCCACCCGCAATCAACTGCCGGGTCTGGGTAAAGAATTCGATCTCGCGTATCCCGCCCCGCCCCAGTTTCAGATCATGGCCCTCAACCCTCAACGCCCCGCCGAGGCCCCTGTGTTCGCGGATGCGCAGCCGCATGTCATGCGCATCCTGAATGGCGGCAAAATCCAGATGCTTGCGCCAGACAAATGGCACCAGCGCCCGCAGAAACCGCTCGCCCGCCGCAAGATCGCCCGAACAAACCCGCGCCTTGATGAAGGCCGCCCGCTCCCAAGTTCGGCCCTCGGCCTCATAATAGGCCTCTGCCGCCGACATCCCGATGCAAACCGGCGTCACCCCTGCATCGGGCCGCAACCGCAGATCGACGCGAAACACATAGCCCTCTGCCGTGATGTCCGACAACAGCGCCGTCATCCGCCGCACCACGCGCACCAGACAGGCCCGCGCCTCTGGCTGCACGCTCGGATAGCGCGCTTCATCATAAAGACAGATCAGATCGATATCCGAGGAATAGTTCAGCTCCCC
>JBAXXO010000359.1:0-3144 GCA_037127855.1 Alphaproteobacteria bacterium | reverse complement strand
GAATACGGGGGGCGGGGGGTGGGGGTCAGGCGCTGTGGAAGATCAGTGCGACACCGTTGATGCAGTAGCGCAGACCGGTGGGCTGCGGGCCGTCGTCGAAAACATGGCCCATATGCCCGCCACAGCGCAAGCAACGCACCTCGGTCCGGTCCCCGTCCGGGGCGGTTTGAACCGCTCTTGCCAGCGGCTGCCAGAACGACGGCCAGCCCGTGCCTGACTCGAATTTGCTGTCTGATGCGAACAGCGACAGATCACAGCCTGCGCAGGCAAACAGCCCCCTCCGGTGTTCGTCGCACAGGGGGCTGGTATAGGCGCGCTCGGTGCCGGATTGGCGCAGGACCTGGAATTGGGCCGCGGTCAGCTGCGCGCGCCATTCGGCCTCAGTCTTTGTGACCTGATAGGCTGCAGCACGGGTGGCGAAAAAGGCAGGCAGGACGGCAAGCAGGTGGCGGCGGTGCATGATGTGTCCTTTCACCGAGTGCAACAGATCATAGATCGAGTGGAAACATCAAAGCCGGTATTCCCCGATCATCACGCGATCCTTTGGACCTTAGCGCAGTTGCGCCAGCCGCAGGGCGCAGGTTTCACCACATCACGCAATCGGGATGGGATGTGAGGCGCGATTTGACAGGGGTGGGCCCGCCGCGCCACGCGGATGGCGACAAAAGCCGCGGTTCAACCCCTTGCAGCCTGCGCCGATATGTTTCAAACAAGGTGATGTAATTCGGGTCCGGCAGCATCATTCGCGGGCCCCTTGGATGGACAGGACCATTTGATGCTCGACACCGTCGCAAAGCCCACGGAAGAAATCTCGGTCCGCGAGGTGTTTGGTCTCGACACGGACATGAAGGTAAAAGGTTTTGCCGAGGTGACCGACCGCGTGCCCGCCATCGATCCGACCTACAAGTTCGACCCTGACACCACGCTGGCGATTCTGGCTGGATATGTCTATAATCGGCGCGTTATGATCCAAGGATATCACGGCACCGGCAAATCAACCCATATCGAACAGGTCGGTGCCCGGCTGAACTGGCCCACTGTCCGCGTGAACCTTGACAGCCATATCAGCCGCATCGACCTGATCGGTAAAGACGCGATCAAACTGCGCGACGGCAAGCAGGTGACCGAGTTTCACGAAGGCATCCTGCCCTGGGCGCTGCGCAACCCCGTCGCAATCGTGTTCGACGAATATGACGCCGGCCGCCCGGATGTGATGTTCGTCATTCAGCGCGTGCTGGAACATGACGGCAAGCTGACCTTGCTGGACCAGAATGAGATCATCACACCCCATCCGTCGTTCAGGCTGTTCGCCACCTCGAACACCGTGGGCCTTGGTGACACCACGGGCCTGTATCACGGCGTGCAACAGATCAACCAGGCGCAGATGGACCGCTGGAGCCTGGTGGCCACGCTGAACTATCTGTCGCATGATGCCGAGGCGGCCATCGTTCTGGCCAAAAGCCCGCATTACAACACCGACAAGGGCCGCAAGACGATCAGCCAGATGGTGACCGTCGCCGACCTGACGCGCACCGCTTTCATGAATGGCGATCTGTCCACCGTGATGTCGCCCCGAACCGTGCTGAACTGGGCGCAAAACGCCGAGATCTTCCGCAATGTGGGCTATGCCTTCCGCCTGTCCTTTCTGAACAAATGCGACGAGTTGGAGCGAACCACCGTGGCTGAATTCTACCAGCGCTGCTTTGGCGAAGAACTGCCCGAAAGCGCCGCGGCGCTGGCAATGAAATAACCCTGTCGTGATCCGCCACGCCGCCCTGTTTCGCCTGACACATAGCGAGGGCTCGACGGGCGAGGCGGATTTCTTGCGCGCTTTGCTGGCATTACACACCATCCCCGGCGTGCAGGACTTTGACATTGCGCGCGAGGTCAGCCCCAAGAACCCATTTGACTACGCCGTATCCATGCGCTTTGCCGATCAGGCCGCCTATTCGGCCTATAATGACCATCCGCTGCATCAGGCCTTTGTGCAGGGCCGCTGGCTGGCCGAAGTGGCCGATTTCATGGAGCATGACACCGTGGCCCTGTAAGGGGCAGCGGTGAGGCATTGCATTTGACGCTCACGCCGCAATGTTGCCGCAGTCTCCCCCTCGCCGAAGGCCAGTGCTGTTTCACCCTTGGCCGAGTGGCAAAGGCCGGGCTGGTGGCGACCGGACTGCCGGGCCGCTTTGTCGTCTCGTGCAGCGTCAGGCAAGTGCGCATTGATGGGCGCGACCGGTCGTGCCGCGATCTTGCCGATATCCAGATCGGTCGCCATGACCTTGTCTCGGCCATGCGCGCCAGCGGCCTGGCCCTGCGCTATGGCGAATGGCGTCACCCCGATGGGTGCAATATCTGCCCGGCCTATGATCTGCCCGGTCGGGTTCTGATCAGTTGTGGCACACTTCCTCTCAGGGACAGACCACGTTGTCGGGGCAAGCACGGCGTTGCGGGTCAACTGTGTCGTTTAAATTGGACTTCGCGCAGGAACAAATGTTAGCCTGTTAATCATCCTCGTGATGGAGATCAATTTGGACAACGGTTTTGAAAGGACGTCCCGATATTATTTTTGGATTTCAGGATTCGCAACTGCGTCGCTGACTTGGATTCCTGCGCTGTTGCCTGTTCGCGGGCTGGCGCTCATTCTCGGGCTTTCTTACTACGATCAAAGCCCCCAGATCTTTCCGATCGTCGGCCACTGGGGCATCATGGTGTTCGGCATCGGAATTCTTCTGATCGCCGCCGGCAGAAACAAGGCGCTTCGCAAGGCTTCGGTGATCTATGCCATCGTCGAGAAAGCCTATATGGTTGCCGTAGTTGCCTATCTTCTGGCCGTCCGTGCCCCGTTCGCAATAAACTATCTGCCTTTGGGAATTGCCGATGCATTGATGGTTGCGGGCGGCGTCTGGTATCTGGTCCAAAGCCGAAAACGCGGTCAATTGTAACGCATCACACTGCTTTTGGCCGAAAGTCCCCAAGTGGCATACCGCTCTTGGCAAGTGCGCCTGACTTCATGCGACCAACGCGTGATTTGACTGCCGAGGTCCGCCAGATCTGCAAAAGGTCGGTAGATCGGTCCGCAAGCATATATGATCCTTGCCGCGCCTTAGGGTGTGTTTGGACAAGACGCAAGATAGCCCAACCGCG
>JBAXXO010000358.1:0-3151 GCA_037127855.1 Alphaproteobacteria bacterium | reverse complement strand
GTCCGGTATCGGTGACGAAAAAATCGGTCATCTCTGCCAGCGCCTCGGCCCCCAGCAATGTCTTGTCGACCAACAAGGCGCGCAGAAAGGCCACCATGTCGTCATTGGTCGACACAACCCCCGCCTCGCCCCGCATTTCCCACAGCGCCCGGGTCACATCCATCACCGTGCCATCAGGAAGAATGCCATAGCTGTGCAGCCGGTCATCCCCGGTCGCCAATTGCCGCACCGTTTGCGTCATGCCTGCGGGGGACAGCACCCGGTCCTGCAGCGCCTCGTAAAACCCCTGTCCCGTCAGGCGTTGCACGATCTGCCCCAACAGCAGGTAGTTGGTGTTGGAGTAGTAGTACCCCTCGCCCGGCGCCCCGGTCGCGTCCATGCCCCGCGCAATTTGCAGCGCCTGCTGCGGCCCAAAAACCTGGTCAGGATGGTCCAGCAGGGCATTCACGAACAGTGGCAAGCCCTCGGCATCCACGGCCTCGGTATAATTGCCGATGCCCGAGGTCATGTTCAGCATCTGCCGCACCGTGGCCGTTTCGGCATTGTCGATATCGCGGATCATGGCGGCCGGCAGGTAATCGGCGGCCTTGGCGTCAAGGTCGATCAACCCGTCCTCGACCAGTTGCAGCACCATGACCGAGGTCATCATCTTGGTCTGGCTGCCAATTTCATAGGCCCCGTCGGCGGGCGCAGGCTGGCCGGTTGCCGTGTCGGCCACGCCGCTGCCCAGCCTTACGGTCAGGGCACCACGTGTAATCTGCGCTACGACGGCGGCGGCACCGCCATCCTCGCGAACTGCGTCGGCCACGCCTTGAATGTCGGCGCGCAGGGCCAATGGGTTGAAAAGGGTCATTCGAATTCTCCTGTTCCGGGGTTGATCCCTAGGTGGATCATGATAAACAAATATCACGTTTATCATGAAACTCAATCCAAGATTTCATGATAAACGATGAATGTTATATGAAAGGCATGATATGATGTTGGAGACCAAGAGCGACGGGCTGTTCACTTGGCTGGATCGCGGGTTCTGGCTGATCTGGGCGGGGTTTCCACTGTTGATTTGGGCGATGGTGGACGGCACGCTGTCGGCCCCCGACCTGCTGGCGGCGCAACTGCCCGATCAGGCGGCCTGTATCGCCAACCTGCCCAATGCGACGACGCTGCATCCGATGTCGCAGGCGGTGTTCTGGGGGGCGTTTGCGGTGACGACATCGGTATATGCCGTGCTGCTGGCCCATGCGCATCTGGTGATCCATCGTTGCGCGCAGGGTCAGGTCTTTGTCGCGCCGATGATCGGCATTCTGCGCCGGATCGGCGTTATCATCGCAACCTTTCCGCTGCTGGATCTGGCGATGGGCAACCTGTTTGCCTGGGTCGTCTATGCCTCGGGCGATTCCGCGGTGTTTCTGCCAACCTACGCGCTCGACCTGCCAGTGGTGGGGGTGGGGCTGTTGCTGCTGGCCATCGCCTATGCCATGCGGCAGGCGGTGGCTTTACATCGCGACGCCGCGCTGACAATCTGAAAGGGGCCGCCATGATCCGTGTCAATCTGGACGTGATGTTGGCCCGCCGCAAGATGCGGCTGGGCGAACTGGCTGATCGGGTGGGGATTTCGATGCAGAACCTGTCGATCCTGAAGACCGGCAAGGCGCGTGCGGTGCGGTTTTCGACGCTGGACGCGCTGTGCCGCGCCTTGGACTGCCAGCCCGCCGACATTCTGGAATTTGACCCCGCGATCCCCGAGCCCGAGGGCGACAGTTGACGACATGTGGGACGAAAACGGCGGAAAGTTTTGCGGCAAAGTTCACATTGAATTGACTTGAAACCTGAAAAGTCCGTTGCTTGGGCATTGGACCGGCCCAGTTCAACCCCGATCACAAGGTTTTTTATCGGTGATCCAATACCGCGTCCTGCACGTTTCCCTCTCGCCAACTTGCTGGCAAACTTAATCCCAACAGGAGACGACACATGATCCGCAGAACCTTCATCGCGATGACCGCTGCTGCATCGCTGATGGCAACCGCTTCGTTCGCCGCCGACAAGGATATCGTCGATACCGCTATCGGCGCGGGCAATTTCACAACTTTGGTCGCCGCCGTTCAGGCTGCCGGCCTTGTTGACACGCTGAAAGGTGCGGGCCCGTTCACCGTATTCGCCCCGACAGATGCCGCCTTTGCTGCTCTGCCCGCCGGCACGGTTGAAGACCTGCTCAAGCCCGAGAACAAGGACAAGCTCGTGGCCATCCTGACCTATCACGTGGTCGCTGGCAAAGTGATGTCGACCGATCTGACGGAAGGCATGAAGGCCAAGACGGTGCAGGGCGGTGAACTGACGATCACCCTGGACGGCGGCGCCAAGGTGAACGGTACGGCGATCTCGACCGCCGACATCGCTGCAACCAATGGCGTGATTCACGTTGTGGACGCCGTTCTGCTGCCGCCGATGTGACTGCGGCTTAAGCAAAAGCGATGGGCCCGGTGCATAGAGCACCGGGCTTTTTTTGGGTGGAAGTGCGCCCACTGACCTCGCAAGCATGTTCTGCTGGCTCGCGGCCTTGTTGCGCAAAACGTCTGACGGCTGAGCGGTTGCTTCTGGTGGACAGACCCAAGCCACAAGCGTCGCGACGAGGATGCCGAGGGTGGTGAAGCCGGTCATGACGGCGCACGAAGCTGGAACTGCGCAATCTGCTGATCGAAGTCGCGCGCCACAAGGCGCTGCCCCAGCAGTTTCACACAATGCATCTTCGGTTGGATGCGGCTTGTGCGGTGGCATCGACGCCATCGTCGCCGTTATGCGCAAACTCATCGAGATGGCGCATGCACGCGTCAAGGCGGTTGGGATGTAGATGCCAAGAAACGCTTGATCAAGACGGATGCTCAAATCAGTCCTTGCGCAAACCGAGCCGTCCACACATGACAGCACCCTGCCCCGCGCAGTTGCCGAAAAGCCTGCCACGCCGTGCCCCTGTGGCTGCGACACATCTTCGCCTTGTCATGAATATCTAAAGAAATCTTCACAATTTTTATGTTGCAACGTGAGCGATCAGCTACCTAAGGTAGAGCCGCCGGGAATGCATCGATGACAATAGTTGAAACTCAGACGGGCAGAATGCTCCGTCGACATAAATGGGAGGTTTAAGTGGCGACACTTA
>JBAXXO010000357.1:0-3157 GCA_037127855.1 Alphaproteobacteria bacterium | reverse complement strand
CATCAGGCCCATCACCCGTTCGATCCGTTCCATATGCCGCCGCATCGCGGCCATCACCCCAGTCATCCTTGGAAAGTACGCGGCACATAGCACAAATGGGATGCCCAGCCCCATGGCATAGACTGTCAGCAGGACCGCCCCGCGCGCGACACCGTCCTGCTGCATGGCGATGGACAGGATGGCCGACAGGATCGGGCCGATGCAGGGTGTCCAGCCAAAGGCAAAGGCCAATCCTAGGATATAGGCGCCAAAGGCCGACCCGCCGTTGTCGCCCGCAGCAAACCGGACGTCTCTGTCCAGAAAGCTGAGCCGGTACACCCCGATGAAATGTGCCCCGAACGCCATCACGACAATCCCGGCCATCGTCTCCAGCCATGGTTTATAAGCCAGAAACACCATCCCAAATGCCGAGGTTGCGGCCCCCAGCACCAAAAAGACTGTGGAAAGTCCCAACACAAAGAACACCGAAGCCAGCACCGCCGACCGGCCCTGGCGCAACTCGCCCATCGAAATGCCGCTCATATAGGCAAGGTAGGGCGGTACGATCGGCAATACACAGGGAGACAGAAACGACAAGACGCCCGCCAGCAGGGCCACAGCCAAGGCGGGTAGAAAGCTTGCATCCAGGATATCAATGCCGAACATGGTGTCTCCTTTGACGCCCGTGTACACAAGAACCGAACCGACGTCACCCCTGTAGGTTGTCACGTTGGCGTGGTGCAGGCATGTGGCGGAGGCGTGTTAAGAATGACTGAGCACGATCGCGACCTTGATTGTGAAGGCCTACTTTGTCCCCTACCAGTGCTGAAGGCCCGCAAAACCTTGACTTCCATGCAAACTGGTCAAATCCTGATCATACGTACCACTGACCCGATGGCCAACATCGACCTGCCGCATTTCTGCAAGGAATCGGGCAACCACTACCTGCAGGGCACCGAGCGGAATGGGGTGACAACCCACCTTGTCCGGCGCGGCTGATCCCTTTCATACTGGCCCAAATACTCCTCTGGAAACATCAGGCCGTGCGCTGCGGCAAACGGTTTTCGAACCAGCGGAAGGCCAGCACGATGACGCCGGTGATCATCATGTAGATGACGGCCAGCACCAGCAGCGGCTCGTAAATGATGAATGTGTCCTGGCGGATACGCCCGGCGACAGCGTAGGTTTCCATGATGGTGATCGTCGACACCAATGGGGTCGATTTCAACTGCAAAACCGTCTCGCCGCCGATGGTCGGCAACACGCGCTGCACCGCTTGCGGCAACCAGATCCGCCGCAGGATGGTGAAACGCGACATGCCCATCGACTTTGCAGCCTCCAACTGGCCATGCGGCACGCCCTTCAAGGCCCCCCGCATCACCTCGCCCTCATAGCCTGCCACGGACAAGGACAAGGCGACCACCGCATAAGGCCAAGCCTGCCGCAGGATGGGCCACAAGACTGAATCGCGGATGCCGGGGATCGAAGGGAACAGCGAGCCAAGACCGTAATACAACACCCAGATCTGCATCAACAGGGGCGTGCCACGAATCACCGTGCAAAACAGCCTTGCCGGAATGGCCAGGTACCACGGTCCCACAACCTGCGCCAAACCGATCGGTATGGCCAGGACCATGCCGATGCACATGGTGACTGCGGTCAGCCAGACCGATCGCCACACGCCCTGAACCAGCAAAGATTGATACTTCGGGTTTGCAAGCCAATCCCACCGCATCTGCGTCACACAGACCGCAACCAGCGCGACGGCAATGAGGATCATCACGATTCGGTGAGGCTGCAAGAACGCCCGCATCAGCCCCTCACATCCCGCTGACCGGTTCTGGCCCATGCCTCGATCCGCCCGAACGCATAGATTGATGTCAGCGAGACCATCAGGTACAGGGCCATCGCCGCGGGATAAAAGGTAAAGAATGCCTTGGTCGTGGCGCTGGCCTGAAAGGTTGCCTTGGTCAGTTCCGAAAAACCGATCACGGCCAGCAGGGCCGTGTCTTTCGTGGCGTTCAGCCACAGGTTGCCAAGGCCCGGCATGGCATTCGCTGTCATCAGCGGAAAAATGATACGACGGGCGATCAACAGGTTTGACATACCCATGGCCCGCGCCGCCTCGATCTGGCCCTGCGGCACGGCAAGTATCGCGCCGCGCAACACCTCGGTCTGGTAGGCGCCCTGCACAAAGGCCAGAACGGCGACGCCGGTGATGAATTGCGGCAGGATGATCCGCTCCCGACCCAGCGACACCAGGACTTCGTTCACCGCACCCGGCACCGCGTAGTAAAGGATCAGGATCAGCACCAATTCCGGCACCGCCCTGACTAAAGTCGTGTAGATGGCGGTCAGATCCCTTGTCACCGGGCCGCCATACAGTTTGCCAAAGGCCCCGAAGATGCCAATCAAGAAGCCCAGTGCATAGGCGCCAAGGGCGATCATGATGGAATTGCCGAGGCCTAAAAGCAGGGTGTCCCCCCATCCACACGCGCCAAAGCCCAAAAGCTCAAACGATGACAGTTGCGAGGCGGGGGGGCAGGCCATTATTCGCCGTAGATGTCAAAGGGGAAGTAAGCTTTGGTGATGGTGTCGTAGGTACCATCGGCGCGGATCGCCTTGATTGCATCATTCAGTTTGGCCAAGAGCGGGTCGCCCTTTCGCAGACCAAAGCCAACCCCTGCGCCCAGAATCTCCGGATCGCTCTTCACATTGCCCGCCGACTTGCAGCAAGCCTTGCCCGTCTCGCTGTCCAGAAAGGCCTGCAGCGCGATGCTGTCCGCCATCACGGCGTCCAGACGGCCGGCGGCCAGATCCTGGTTTGCCTCGTCTTGCGTCTGATAGGTTTTCACCTCGGCTGCGACTGGGGCGAAATACTTTGCGGTATAGTCGGCATGCGTGGTCGAGACCTGCACACCAACGATCTTGCCGGTCAGACCGGCCGCGTCGGGGGTGATGGCGCTGTCCTTGGCGACCATAACCATCGCTGGGGTGTTGTAGTATTTATCTGAAAAGTCGATCGTCTGGGCGCGTTCAGCCGTAATCGACATCGACGACATGATCACATCGATCTGCCCGGCCGTCAGCGCGGGAATGATGCCATCCCACGCCGTGGGGGTGACAACGCATTCAATGGCCGCCTGCTTGCAGATCGCGTTCATGAAATCAATTTCCC
>JBAXXO010000356.1:0-3177 GCA_037127855.1 Alphaproteobacteria bacterium | reverse complement strand
AGATCGCTGCGCGGATACCACATGTCGACTTCGGCCTTGCGCTCGCCGGGGGCGAGGTTCAGCGTCAAGCTGTGCTGCTCACCGGGTTGCAGAGTGACATGAGCATGGGCTTGCTTATTGAAATAGTTGCCGCAACTCATCGCCATCACACGACCGGGACGGGTGCCGACGAAGTGATCGAGGGCCTGTTCCGTCAGAGTCAGTCCGTCATGCTGACCGGCTTGACGGCCCAGACTGGCATTGATCACCAGGGGGCGGTTCCCGGCAACGCGGTCAGCAAAATCGACACCTTCTAGCAGGTCGGTCGAACTGCCCAGCGGTTGCGGCCCATCTGCCCTATGACTGGTCAGATCGACAAACAGCAGGTCGGCTTCTGGAGCAAGGCCAGTGGGCAGGCCAGTGACAGGCGAGCCGCCGGAAATGCCCATGGTATGGCTGCCATGCGCGCCCGAGCCGCCGTCGGACACAAACCAGCGGTATTTGAGCGCCGCTAGCGGGTTGGCCTGCGTCAGCGCATGGTTGATCTCCGACTGCGAAAAGATCCGGCCATAGCCGTAGCGGTTGGGATACGCCGGATCATAGGCCGCCCCTTGATCCCACAGTTTCAGAAGCCGTGTCCTGCCATCTTGCTGACGGAAGGCAGGGTGGGTGAAATCCAGTCCCCAATCGAGGTGACACAGAACGACGCCCTTGCCGGTAGGCAACCCGTCGATGCGACGCTCGTCGGTCGGGCGCAGGTCCGTATCGTCGGCTTCATCTGCCTCGTCGTCCTGCCACAGGGCGGGCGAGTAATCCTGCGGCCGCTTCATGCTGGCCACTTCTTCGCGGATCCGCGTGATATCGCGGCGGGCGAGCCGGGCCGTCACCACCAGCCCGAAACGAGAGATGACGCGAAGGCCTGACGGGATCGCGCGACTGGGATGCAGCCGAACTATCACCGACACGTCATCGTAGGGCTGCCCCTCGTCCAGATACTCCCACAAGGCACTTTCCACGGCAGGCCTCCGTGCGGGGCCGGTTTTGCGGCCGATTATATTCAGTAAACCGGGCCTGAACGGACGGCCTGGATGAGGTCAGCACCGCGTCTGGACTACTTGCTGGCCGGTCCCTTGCCGGTTGGGAGTGAAAGGGCGTCCATTGAAGCCTGGAGGCTCTCCTGCGCCGACTGCGACTGGGTCAAGATGCTCAGCATTTGCTTCAATATTGTCTGCGAATCCGTCAGGGTCTGGTTCATTGCTGCCAGTTGCCCGCCAAGCGGAGCTACGGCCTCCGCAAGTTTCTGGTCAAAGGTGACCTGTTGGGCAGCATGAGCTTTGGCCATTGCGTCAAGTCCTGCCAAAATCGGCTCGATACCGGTAGTTATCTTCGAGCTGAGCTCATCAACCGCGGGCTGCTTTTCGCCGTAGCCAACCCGTAGTTCCACCACGGTTCCCTCCGGGAACTGCTCTTCGTCAGCCGGTGGTTTCTGCACCAGCACAACGTCCTTCTTGGCCTCTTCGCTGATGTTATAGCCCACCACCTTCCCGACAAAATTGTTAGCGGCCTCCAGCGCCGCTTTCGCATCGCCGATCTTTTCGTTGACGACCATGGGGATGGGCGCCAGCCTGGGACCCAAAGGCGGCTGTGGCTGCTTGACGACAACCGGAAGTGTGGTTCCCTTCTCTGCCGCCGCCTCGTCCTGAGCCCGTCGAAAGGCAACAACAGCAGGTGCCAGAGAAAGGGGGCCGGACATCAAAGCCGCAGCGGCAGTGAGAGCCACGCGTTGGTCCGGGTGCAAGTCGCGCGTGATGTAGCTTGCCGCGAGGGGATACAGGGCATCATTGAGCATGATTTTTGCCTTTCCTTGGGGCTAGTTGAAAGCACCGCTGGCGAATAGCAATGCGCCGATAGTGATGAGATTGTTGTTGTTTCCTAGCATTGAGCCACCGGAAGACGTAGAACTGCTGCCAGACAGGAGGTCCGGCCCGATCAGGTGGGCCAAGGGCGCGATTGCGCCGAATCTCGATCCGGGTGGGGCAATGAGCGGGATCATCGCCGACAAGGTTTGCGTGGTACGCAGATCACCGCGCAGCTTTTCGATGTCTTTCTTAGTAGAGCTTTGCAGTTTTTGCATGTCGCCGATGACGGTACGCACCCGGCCATCGACGGTCTTGATCGCATTTGCATTGGCCACGATCTCGCCGCGGGCCCGGGCCATCGCGGCATCCAGTTGCGCCTGGGTCACAAAGTTGCCGGTGTTGCCGGTGGCCCCGGCGGCAGGCGGGCGTGGCTGGCTCAACGGCCGACCAGAGGCCGGGAGGACCGGGCCAGGACGCGGACGCGCCTTAGCAAATTCGCTGTCAAGGGGCCAGGCCTCATTATCGGGGGCGCTGTCCAGAAAGCTCGCATCATAGTCAAAGGTCATGGTCATTCTCCTGACTGCATGGTGGTACCAAGATCGGCAAAATGCGTGGGATGGCTGCGGGGCCACGGCCTGTGTGGCTGTGGCGGGCGCAATTCGGCCCGGACGCGGTGGCAGGCCGGGCTGACAAAGCGGTTGAACTCTGCGGGCTGCGGTAGCCGCGAGCCGGGCCGACCGACGCCATTGCAGGTTTGGCACAAGAGGTCTTCACCAAAACAATCCGGACATGCGCCGATACCGGCTGCCAACGCATCCAGCCGCTCCCGCGCCAATTGGTTTTCCTTGAGCAACCGCTCGGCGATCTGGCTCAATTCGGCAAACACCTCGACTTGCTCTTCGCGAATTTCCTCGCGCAACTGGTCGCGCAGGGTGGCAGTGTCGTTGCCGCCATCACTCACGAACAACTTCATCAGCATCGCCATTTCCGGCGGCATATCTCCCTGCCCTGCCAACGCATTCATCATCAGTGCCTGCGGATCGGCTTTTCCGCTGCGCAGTGCGTCGAACATCGCCATTGCGACCGGCGGTATGTCGGGCTTATTGACTGCGGCAGCTTGTGCAGGCTCTACTGGCTCAGGCACAATTTCGGCGTCGATCGTTTCACCAGACATAGCTTGGCGCCTCTTCTTCGAGGCCGCTTTCGGCCTCTGCGTCCAGGGATGCCTCGATGGACGCGGCCTCTTCCCAGTCCAACTGGTCCAGATATTCTGTCTCCATGTCAAAGGCCTCGCCGCCATCGCCTTGCATGTCATCGGCCCAGGCCGCTTCGGTCAAAG
>JBAXXO010000355.1:0-3178 GCA_037127855.1 Alphaproteobacteria bacterium | reverse complement strand
CGGGGGGTTGGGGTCGCCTGCCTTGATGTATCTGGCGGCGGCGGGGGTGGGTGTCATCGGGGTGATGGATGACGATGTCGTCGATACCTCAAACTTGCAACGTCAGATCATCCATCAGAATCAAAGTGTTGGGCTTGACAAGGTCGCCTCGGCCAAGCAGGCCATGCTGGCCTTGAACCCCTTTGTCACCGTGCATGCCATCAAAGCGAGGTTGACCGACGACACTGCCGCTGTGTTGGCCGATTATGACTTGATCCTGGACGGTTCGGATAACTTCGACACGCGCTATCTGGTCAACCGGCTTGCCGCAAAATCGGCCAAGCCCCTGATATCCGGCGCAATTACGCAGTGGGAAGGGCAGATCAGCCTGTATGATCCGGCGCATGGCACCCCTTGTTATGAATGCATCTTTCCCCACCGCCCCGCTGCAGGCATAGTGCCAACCTGTGCCGAGGCGGGCGTTGCCGCCCCCTTGCCCGGCGTTGTCGGTGCGATGATGGCGATGGAGGCGGTCAAACACCTGACGGGGGCGGGGCAAGGTCTGAAGGCAAGGTTGATGATCTATGATGCGCTATATGCCGAGGTGCGCGTCATCGGTCTGAAACGCAGGAGCGACTGCGACGTTTGCGGGACAAGCCATTGAGAGCGCTGCATTAACTGGCCTGATTAATCAAAGATTACCGACCTACATCGCGCCTACATTCCGCCTATTTCGCCGCTACATCACGGGCGGGCACACCGATTGCAGAAGGCGCGTTAACCTTTTCCTGCGAATCGGCCTTTGCGACCTGACTATCGCTTGCGGTTTGATATCAGAAAGCCGAACACAGCGGCCATCAGCACCGGTATCAGAACAACGGGAACCCCCGCGACGCGCAGCAGGCCGGCCAGGTCTTGGCGCGCTGGTTCCTGTTCGGGACTGACGAAGGCCGGGTTCCGGGGTCTGACCTGCGCCGCCGCAACCCACAACAACACAGCACCCGAGAGGCAGAACAAAGACCCCAGCAGCAGCGCCGCCAGAATGGGGTCTAGCAGGCGCGCCAGCAGCAGAAATGCCGCCAAGGACAGCCCGGTCATGCCGATGGTGATGAACACCATGGCCAAGACGACCAAGGCCGAAACCCGCGCAACGCGCCGCCCCGTGCGCTGGACCGCGCCGTTGGTCAGTGTCGCGACCCACTGCATCAGGGTCGGCATCCGCTAGCGCCGCCCGAGCAGCAGGCCCAGAATGACGCCAAAGCCTGTCGCCAGTCCCAGCGACTGCAGCGGATTCTTGCGGGCAAAGTCGGCGACCTCGGCCACGATCTGCTGGGCTCGGGCCTCGGCGGCGTCAAAATCGCCGCTTTGCGATTTCAGCCCGGCATAGGCCTCGCGCGCGGCCTGTTTCACGGCGTCGGATCCGGACTGCGACAAGCTGGCCAAGGCCGCCGCCAAGGCGGCGACTTGGCCATGCAGGGCTGCCAATCGCGCCTGAATGTCATCAGGGCCGGTGTCAGCGGGGCCGCTGCCATCAGAGGCGCTGTCATCGGCGGATTTGGGTTTGGTGGCCATGGGATGTCCTTTGCAAGAAGTTGCCTGTTCACCCGGCCCTCAAGCCCGTGGTCAGCTGCGCTCGGGCTGATTCACGAAGATCAGGACCGCAAGGATAGACATATAGAACTGGAAGGCCGCTGTCTGCCCATTCCATGAGGATGATTGCCACATGAGGAACCATTCACCGCCGAACACCATGAAGCCGACGAACCAGACAAGGAACCCCATCGTGGCGCCGATCACGACATACGTCTTGGACGCGTCGAATGAGGCCATGTCGGCATGGCGGGCACGGAACATGTGAAGCGCGCCAATGAACAGCAGGATGCAGGTCAGCCCCTCGCCAATGATGATGCCAATATAGCCCAGGGTCCACAGGGTCGGCGACGTGATGGCGCGGTACATGGCCTTGTTGCCCTCAAACGTCGTGTCCATGCTGAGAACATGCTTCACGAACTGAAAGTTCGAGTCATAGTCGGTGATGTTGTTGAAGGTGACCATGAAGGCAAATGACGACACGGCCAGCACCATGGCGATTTTGCAAAGACGGATCATATCCATTAGATTTACTCTTTCACATTGGCAGGGACAGGAATTGAGGCAGGGATAGCGTGGACATCTTTGGCCCGAACGACCGTCAAGGTCAACATGTTCGGCTGACAATTGTCCATGCACCTTTGGCTTGGGCGGTATCGGACGGTCTGGCAGTTGGGCTGCGGGTGGAGCAGGGCAAGGTGCCGACACTGTGACCCGGATGGCATGTTGGTTGACCGGGAAAGCAAAGGATCATGGTCGTTTTCAGGCCAGCGGTGGGACATCGCCCGGCAAGATGTCAAAGATGGCGAATTGCGTGATATGGCAACCCGGAACCACGCGGCAGACGGTCAAGGGTTTGGCCAGAACCAGACCGGGCGGGCCGCACAGAACGGTCCGGAACAGGGCGGCGATGTCGATGGCAAAGCCGCTTCGGCCGGTGCAGGCTGCGGCAAAACTGTCATGGCCCAGCCCGAGAACCGCAGGGTAACTCTGATGGCGTACCGGGCCCGGGCGCTGGATGGATCAGCCGAAGCGATAGCTTGACGCGGTGACACCACCGAACACGTTGGTGTCGTGATAGACCCTGGTGGCCTGGTCATCCTCGGCCGCGCCAAGGGCTGCGAACAGGGGGACAAGGTGATCCTCTTGCGCGTGGCAGGTGCGGGCATAGGGGGCGCTTTCCCACTGCAGCAGGGCGTCGGTGCGGGGTTTGCCGGTTTTGGCCAAGGTGTCGGCCAGCCAGTCATCAAAAGCGGCCGAGGGTATGCGGGCACCCGGCCCGAACAGGCGCAGGTTGTGGTAAGACAGGCCGGAGCCGACGATCAGCACGCCTTCGTCGCGCAGCGGGGCCAAGGCGCGACCAAGGGCAAAATGCGCCGCGGGCGAATAGCCACGTTGCAGCGACACCTGATAGATCGGCATATCGGCCTTGGGGTACATGACAAAGGCCGGGGCAAAGGTGCCATGGTCAAAGCCCTGACTGGCATCGAGATGCGTGGGCAGGCCCGCGGCGGCGATCAGGTCGGCGGTGCGGGCGGCAAGGTCGGGCGCGCCGGGGGCGGGGTAGATGATCTTGTAGGTTTCGGGTGGGAAGCCCGCGTAATCATAG
>JBAXXO010000354.1:0-3179 GCA_037127855.1 Alphaproteobacteria bacterium | reverse complement strand
GATGCGCGCCGATCTCGGCGTGGTCAAATCGCATCGCAGGCCGCACAGGTCGAACGACAACCGCATCTGCGAGGCCCAGTTCAAGACCGTGAAATACCGGCTTGGGTTCCCAAAACGGTTCCAAACCATCGACGAGGCCCGCACGTTCTGCCGTCGCTTCCTTGTCTGATACAATCAGGACCAACATCACGCAGGCATCGGCCTGATGACACCCGACCAGATCCCCTAAGGGCAGGCCAGCGCAGTCCAAGCCGCCCGCCAGACCGCGCTTGACCCGGCGTGCCTCAACACACCCGAGCGCTTCGTCCGCCAGCACCCCAAACCGCCCCAAATCCCGACAGCCCTCTGGGTCGACCCGCCCAAGAAAACCGAGCCAGCCCAAGCCTAAACCCAAAAACACACTGACTCAGAGTCATGGGCAGGTGACGTCGGTTCACGATTCCACCGAAAACAGATGGCGCTCGGTGCCAACACGCATATAATCAGGAAAAGCTATCCAAGCATGAATAATGTCATCGCACACTAAACCGGCCGAAACTGTCCGTCTGATCATGTCCCACGGCGCCGGCGACATAGCTGCTGCCGCATTGGCGCGTGCCTTGGGACTTTCCGTTCATGAGTTTGATCTGGCCAAGCTCACCGCCTGCCTCGAACAAGGTCATCGTTGTGTAGTGGTATGGTCTGACCCCTGCCGCTGCGTTGCCGAGGCGTTGCGGAAGCATACTTCTCCCTCGATCATGGCTGAGAGCTGGCGCAAGTCCACTGAAGACTTGTTGCATCTCTTTTTCTCCCATCGACGCCTGCTTTTGCTGGTGGCCGCAGACTTGATCCAGCTTGGTGGTCCAGTTGATATAATGCGTCTTGCCGACCGCCTGCCACTTTCCGGACCCGTGGCGCTTGCAACCACCATTATGCCGCAACTCTCTGATGATTATCGACAAGGTGACCTGTATGACCCTCTGGCGCGGTTGATCGTTGCGCAATATCGCACTCTGTGTCAGCTTTGGGACGAGTTGCTGATCAACAGTCTGTCTCTACCCGACCAGGGCCCGAAGGCGGTAGATCTAGATGCGCTTTGCGATATCCTGGCTCAGGATCAAGCAGAAATGGCCCGGCTGCGATCGCAGGTCATCGCGGCCAGCAGGCAACATCTTGCTGAAACGACACTGCTAAACGACGTGGCAAAGGATACTTCGAAGGTGCTGAACGTAACGGCACAGGATCTTGCGGCCTCCACAGCCCGCGATCCCGCCGATGTCCGGCTCCTGCGCCAGCAGGACCTCGAAATCCAACGGTTGCGCGCGCAGATCGCCGAGCTTACCAATCACCGAGTGTTGACTGGCGCGAAAATCGACTGGCGGGCCGAAGATGCCAAGGACTCGCAAGAACGCACAAGAACCAAGGCGGAACCGGTCTTTGGTCGCGACAACCTCAGCGCCGCATGCGAACCGATGGGGGCGGTGGGCACCGCACCAATTGCCGAAATGTCGGAAGAAATCGCTTTATTGCGCGAACAGTTGGTCAGTGTAACTGCCCTGCTGCGCATCCCCCCGTCATTTGCCCCTTCTACTGCCCCTGCTATCGTTGAGGCCATGACCCCTTCTGACCTGGGACAAATCGAAACAGCCTTTTCCGCCCTGCTTTCCGCTCTGGAGACCGAGACAGACCTGCGGCTCAGAGCCCAGAAAGACATCACGACGCAGAAAGAAATCTCTTTACCGGGTGCCAAGCGCAAATCCGCCTCTGCACGTTCCGCAACCCGACTTTGACCGAAACATCAGGGTGCCAAGATGTCGCTGACCTGTTTCAAAGCCTATGACATTCGTGGCCGGCTTGGGATTGATCTGGACGAGGCCATCGCCACCCGAATTGGACGCGCCTTGGCGCAGGCCCTGCCCGCGACCAGGGTCGTGATCGGCCATGATTGCCGCGCCTCATCGGTTGGCTTGACCGAGGCCGTGATCTCTGGCCTGCTGGTCGAGGGTGTACAGGTCCTCGAGCTCGGCCTTTGCGGTACCGAAGAAATGTACCACGCAACAACCCATTTTGATGCCGATGGCGGACTGATGATCACCGCCTCGCACAACCCGATCGACTATAACGGAATGAAGATCGTTCGCAAAGGCTCTGCCCCCCTTGACAGCGCCACCGGTCTCGGCGCGATCAAAGCGTTGGCCGAGGCGAACAGCTTTGGCACAACTATACCCGGTGGCACCCGGCGAAACGTGGCCGGTCAGGCCCGGGCAGCCTATACGAGCACGGTCCTGTCCTTCGTCGATGTTGGCGCGCTGAAACCGCTAAAGATCCTCGTCAATGCCGGCAACGGCGCCGCAGGCCCGACCTTTGATGCCATCGCGGTCGGCCTGCAAGACCTTGGCGCGCCCCTGTCCTTCACGCGCGTTCATCACGACCCGGACCCAAGCTTTCCGCATGGCATCCCCAACCCCTTGCTGATCGAAAATAGACGAGAGACGGCTCGGGCAGTCGTGGCCGCACAGGCTGATATGGGTGTGGCTTGGGACGGCGATTTCGATCGCTGCTTCTTTTTTGATGCCACCGGCCGTTTCATTGGCGGCGAATACATCGTCGGCCTTCTGGCTGAGGTATTTCTGGCCAAAGAACCGGGCGCCAACATCGTACACGACTCCCGCGTGATCTGGAACACCCGCGACCTCGTCGCCAAATCGGGTGGGGTCGCGATCCAAAGTCGCACTGGCCACGCCTTCGTCAAACAGGCCATGCGCAACACCGGCGCCATCTATGGCGGTGAGATGTCGGCGCATCACTATTTCCGCGACTTTGTCTATTGTGATTCCGGCATGATCCCATGGCTGCTGATCGCCGAACTGATCTGCCGGTCAGGTCAGAGCCTTGCCGAACTCGTGAAAGACCGCAAAAGCGACTTTCCCTCGTCAGGCGAAATCAATTTCCACCTGACCAACCCTGCTGCTGCAATCGCCCGAGTTCGCGCGGCCTACGAACCTCAAGCCACGGCCAGCGATGAATCCGACGGCATTAGCCTTGAAATTGGCGACTGGCGCTTCAGCCTGCGAGCGTCCAACACGGAACCAGCGGTGAGGCTGAACGTCGAATCCCGCGGTCAGGCCGCGCTACTGGCACCAAGGATAGCCGCCATACAGGCGTTATTGATGCAAGATCGATAGTATCGGATATCGGGC
>JBAXXO010000353.1:0-3244 GCA_037127855.1 Alphaproteobacteria bacterium | reverse complement strand
GAAGAACCGGCTGAGGAACAAAGCCACCACCATGCCGGGCAGCACGATTGGCAGAAGGATCACCACCTTGGCCGCCTCGCGCCCCGGAAAATCGCAGCGCCCCAGCAGATAGGCCGTCGGCAGCGACAGAACAAAGGCCAGCGCTGTGGCCAGCGGCGCGATCAAAAAGCTGGTCTGCACCGCGCCCAGCACATTCGTCACCCGGAACACATCGCCCCAATTGTGCAACGACAGTGCCGGGGGGAACATGTCGGGATAGGACCAGGACTGCGACGGATCGACCAGTGACCACAGCACCCCCATGCCCAGTGGAACCAGAATGGCCACCAGCAGCAGGGCCGAGACAAGGGCCGACAAAAAACCCGCCCAATACGACCGAGTCATGCATCCGCCTCTTCAATGGCGTGGGCAAGACGGGTATAGATCACCACAAACAGGATCGACACGCCCATGATCAGCACCCCGATGCAGGCTGCAAAGTTCCATTCCTGCATTTCATTGGCCTGATTGACCATCATCACCGATAGCGACACCGGATAGGGCGGCCCGGCCAGCGAGGTGATGGCGAAATCCCCAAAGGCCCCGATAAAGACCAGCGCCACGGCAATCAGGGCGCCCGGCATCGACAAAGGCAGCAGCACATGGCGGAACACCGCCCACTTTCCTGCGCCAAGGTTCGCCGCCGCCTCCTCCAGATCACGCCGGATCGTTTGCAGGACGGAGGCGATGATCAGCAGTTGAAACGGTACATTCTTCCAGATCTGAATGACGATGACGATCAGACCCCATTCGTTGCGCAACATCCGGATCGGCTTTTCCACCACGCCCAGCCGGGTCAGCACACCATTCACCAGCCCGTTATAGTCCAGAATGTTCACCAGAATGAACGCAGCGACCATCGCCGGCATGAACAGCGGAATGCGCAGCAAGGTGTTCATCAGACGCGTCCAATTGGTTCTTTGCCGCAAGAACAGCGCCAGCGGGTAGCTGAACAGCAAGGAGCCAAAGGCACTCGCCAGCCCAATCCACAGCGAATAGACAAAGGCATCCCGGACTTGGCTGGAAAACAGTTTGCCATAATGCGCCAGCGAAAACCCCGAAGGGCCGGTCATGTTGTAATAGCCAAAGCTTTGCAGCAGCGACATGAAAAGGGCGGCCAGCAGAAAAACCGAAATGAAGCCAAGGCCGGGTGCCGCAAGCAGCAGGGCGCGCAGCGGCGCAATAGGGCGCATCAGCCGCGCTCCAGCACGTGAATGAGGTCGGGGGCGACGCTGAATGACAGCGTCTGCCCCTCGGTCCAGCCCATGCTGCCCGAAACCTGCGCCCGCAAGACCTGATCGCCCACGCTGACAAAAAGTTCAGTCAGATTGCCCATGAAGATCGCCTGTTTCAGCTCACCGTCCAACCGGTTGGGCATCCCCTCGCGCCAGATCACCATATCCTCGGGCCGCCAGCACAATGTAACCTCTGCCCCGGGCAAGCGCGCGGCCAACACCAACGGCCCAAGCGCGGTTTGCGCAACCATGCCTTCCTCTGCCCGCGCCTGAACCAGATTTGCCACTCCGATGAAGTTGGCGACAAAGGCGTTGCGCGGGCGGCGATAAATCGCCTCCGGGTCGCCCTGTTGTTCAATCCGCCCCCGGTTCATTACCACGATGCGGTCCGAGATCATCAACGCCTCCGCCTGATCATGCGTGACGTAGATCGACGTGGTGCCAAGCCTTTGCTGCAATTCGCGAATTTCTACCCGCACATGCTCGCGCAGCTTGGCATCAAGGTTCGACAAAGGCTCGTCAAACAGCAGCACCTCGGGCTGCGTGGCCACCGCACGGGCCAGGGCCACCCGCTGTTGCTGGCCCCCCGAAAGCTCCGACGGCCTGCGCCCCTCCAACCCTTGCAAGCCCACCATCTCCAGCATTGCGGCAATCCGCGTGTCTTGCTCGGCGACTGGCAGGCGCTGCATCCGCAGGCCAAAGCGAATATTTTCACGCACCGACATATGCGGAAACAGGGCGTAAGACTGAAAGCACATCGCCGTCCGCCGCTGGCTTGCCGGCAAATCGGTGGCGCGCCGCCCACCGATGGAAATCTCTCCCCTGTCCGGAGCAATGAACCCGGCAATGCTGCGCAGGATCGTGGTCTTGCCGCAGCCGGACGGGCCAAGCAGCGTGACAAACTCGCCATCCGCCACGACCAGCGTCACGTCATCGACCGCTGTCACCTCGCCATAGCGCTTGGTCAACCCGTTCAGCGCAACATCGGCCACAGCATCATCCCCCCCGCGGCCCGCGCCATTCGACCAGACCCTGCGACCCGGCCAGCTTGTTCACCAGCGTCCGGTCAGCATGGCGCATTCGCCAGCTGAGCATCCGCTGCGCATAATCCAGCATCACACCCGCCATGCCTTGGTCACTGGCCCGGTTGACCAACTGGTCTGGATCCTCGGTCAGGTCGTAAAAGGCAGGCGGCAGGCCGGAGAAGTGGACAAATTTATACTTCTCGTCCCGAATGACGCAAAAGCCGCATTGATCGGGCGTCAAGCCAAAATGCTGCTCGCAAGCAAAGTCGCGCACATCGCGAAAATCCTTTTCCCAGTGCACCTCGCGCCGCCAGCCCGACAGGTCACCGCCGCGCAGGAAGGGTAAAAGCGACATGCCATCCACCGTTTCGGGTGGCTCAAGACCCAGCCAATCGAGGATCGTCGGCATCAGGTCAATGGCTTCAGTAAACGCCTTAACCTGATTACCCCGCACCACAGCGTCAGGGTCACGGATGATCAGCGGCACATGTACCGCCTCGTCGAAATAGCTGGATTTGTTGAACAAATGGTGGTCGCCCAATTCATCGGCATGGTCCGAGGTGAACAGGATCAGCGTGTCATCATACTGTCCGCCCGCCTTCAACCGCTCCATGATGCGGCCAATCTGGTGGTCGACCTCGGCCATCAGCCCGTAATGCGTCGCGCGCAACTGGCGCAACTCCAGCGCCGATATGTCGGCCATCAGGCCCGGCATGCCCGGCACGATCTCCTCCAGCCGCTTGGTGCGCATCAACCAATCGGTAAAGGGATGCTGCGCGGCCTCGGCCTCCGGGCTCGCAGCCCGGCGTGGCATGGGCACATCGGCCGGGTCGATTAGCGCATTGTAGGGTTCCGGCGCAATCAACGGCGGATGCGGGCGCAGATAGCAGAGCACGATGAACCAGGGTCGGTCGTCATGCCCGTCCAGCCATTCCAGCACGGCAT
>JBAXXO010000352.1:0-3250 GCA_037127855.1 Alphaproteobacteria bacterium | reverse complement strand
CTGTTGCTGTTTCCGTACAAGATCACGCCTTGGGCTGAGGCCCTGGTGGAAAGCCTGCTGTACATCCTGTGGGACTTGAAACTGAAGGTCGGCCATTCCAGCCGCAGCGTCAAGGAATGTCTCAACCTCGGTCGAGAGGACATCACGATCCGGACCGCTTTGCTGGAGCATCGCTTCATCATCGGCGACCGGGGGATGGCAGTAGAACTGGACGACAGGCTGTGGTCTGAATTGTTTCTGAACACCGGGCGCGATTTCATCGCCGCCAAACTGGCGGAGCGCGCCGAGCGGCACAAGCGGCAAGGTGGCCAACGCTATGTCCTTGAACCCAATGTGAAAGAAGCCAAGGGCGGGCTACGCGATCTGCAGACATTATACTGGATCGGCAAATACTTGCACCGCGTTTCATCATCCGAAGGTTTGGTAACTGCCGGTCTGCTGACCGCTGAAGAATATGGTATTTTCAGCCGGGCCGAGGACTTTCTCTGGGCCGCACGCTGCCATATGCACTACATCACCCGTCGCGTTACCGACCAACTGACCTTCGACCTGCAGGTCGAAGTGGCTGAGCGGATGGGTTATGTCGACACCGTGGGTCGGCGTGCGGTCGAGTATTTCATGCAGGATTATTTCCGTCACGCAACGCGGGTCGGCGAGTTGACCCGTGTATTCCTGACCGAGTTGGAGGCGCGGCACGCAAAGCCCGAACCTCGACTGTCGGGTCTTTTCAATCGCAGGCGGGTAAAGGCCGGCTACACTATTGTTCAAGGCCGGATCGACATTGCTGATCCAGCCGGTTTTCTTGCCAAGCCGCTGAATTTGCTGTCTGTCTTTGAAGAGGCTTTGCGTTCGGGCTACCTGTTGCACCCCAATGTGATGCGCCTGATCGCGGCAAATTTGCCGCTGATCGACGAGACGGTGCGGCAAGATCCCGAAGCTGTGCGTGTCTTTCAAGAGCTGCTTTTGAAACACGGCAATCCTGAACGCGCCCTGCGCCACATGAATGAACTGGGCGTTCTGTCAGCCTTTATCCCCGAGTTTGAAGCTATCGTGGCGATGATGCAGTTCAACGTTTATCACCACTACACGGTCGATGAGCACATCATCCAATGCATCTCGATCCTGGCGCAGATCGAGCGCGGTGAACTGGTCGAGGAGTTGCCGGTTGCCAGCGGCATCCTGAAAGCGGGCGTCAACCGCAAGGTGATTTACATGGCGCTGCTGCTGCATGACATCGGCAAGGGTCGGCCCGAGGATCATTCGATCATTGGCGCCCAGATCGCCCGCCGCGTTTGCTCGCGACTGGGCTTGACGCAAGACGAGACCGAGACCGTCGAATGGCTGGTGCGCTATCACCTGCTGATGTCCGACATGGCGCAGAAACGCGATGTTGGTGATCCGCGCACAGTCCGGGACTTTGCCAAGGCCGTTGAAACCCGCAAGCGGCTGGATTTGCTGACAGTTCTGACCGTTTGTGATATTCGCGGCGTCGGCCCGGGGACTTGGAACAATTGGAAGGCCATGTTGTTGCGGCAGTTGTATGCCGCGACGACCGAGGCATTGGAAAACGGTCTGGAAAGTATTAGCCGCGAACGCGCCGTCAACGACAGCCGCGCGGCGCTGCGTAAACGTCTGGCAGATTGGCCCGAGGCGGATATCCTGCTGGAAACCAACCGACATTATGACCCCTATTGGCACGGGCTGAACACGGAAACCCTGGAAACCTTTGCCCGGCTATTGCGCGGTTTGGGTGACGACGAAATCCGCATTGACCTGACCCCCGAACCACAGCGCGGCGCAACAAGGGCAAGTTTTGCATTGGCCGATCATCCCGGCATCTTTTCGCGGCTGGCCGGGGCCCTGGCTTTGGTCGGTGCAAATGTGGTGGATGCACGGACCTATACATCCAAGGATGGTTACGCGACCGCCGTTTTCTGGATACAGGATATCGAGGGCAATCCCTACGACACCCATAAATTGCCCCGCCTGCGTGGCATGATCGGCAAGACGCTTAAAGGCGAGGTCCTGCCGCGTACGGCGCTTGCCAACCGCGACCGGGTCAAGAAGCGCGACCGTGAATTCCGTTTTCCGACCCATATCACCTTCGACAACGATGGTTCTGAAATCTATACGATCATCGAAGTTGACACCCGCGACCGCCCCGGCCTGCTGTTCGATCTGACGCGGACGCTTGCAGTGAACCACATCTACATTGCCTCGGCGGTCATTGCGACTTATGGCGCGCAGGTGGTTGATGCCTTTTATGTCAAAGACATGTTCGGGCTGAAGCTGCATGCCGGACATCGGCAGGAAAATCTGGAGCGAAAGCTGCGACAGGCCATTCAGGACGGGGCTGCGCGGGCGGAAGGGTGACATGAAGCCGCAAAGTCTGATCCGCAATATCCTGACCGTCGGGGGTTGGACGCTTTTGTCACGTGGGGCGGGATTTGCCCGAGATGTCATGATGGCAGCCTATCTGGGTACGGGGCCTGTGGCTGAGGCATTTTTGGTAGCGTTTTCATTGCCTAACATGTTTCGTCGCTTTTTCGCCGAGGGGGCGTTCAACATGGCCTTTGTGCCGATGTTCGCCAAAAAGCTGGAAAGTGGCGAGGATGCCAAAGGATTTGCCCGCGATGCGCTGAACGGGCTGACATGGATACTGGTTGCGTTCACCCTGCTGGGGACGCTGGCCATGCCGTGGTTGGTCTATGCTATGGCGGCGGGCTTTGTCGGTGATCCGCGGTTTGACCTTGCGGTGGAGTTTGGCCGCATCTCCTTTAGCTACATCTTGTTCATTTCACTGGTGGCGCTGCTTTCAGGGGTGTTGACGACGCATGGACGGTTTTCTGAAGCCTCTTTCGTGCCGGTGTTGATGAACCTGATGTTCATCGCGGCGATGTGGGTCGCGGCGTGGATGGGGTGGGATATGGGGCTGACCCTGGCTTGGACGGTGCCGGTGACAGGGGTGGCACAGCTTGCGTTCACTTGGGCCGCGGCCCACAAGATGGGGTATGCGTTCACCCCAGGCTGGCCGCGCTGGACGTCGGATCTGAAACGTTTGGCGCTGATCGCCGGGCCGGCGCTTTTGGCGGGTGGCGTGGTGCAGATCAATCTGTTGGTTGGTCGCCAAGTGGCCTCGTTTACCGAAGGTGCCGTGGCGTGGCTGACCTATGCGGACAGGTTGTACCAACTGCCGCTGGGGGTCGTGGGGATCGCGATCGGGACTGTTTTGCTGCCCGATCTGTCGCGA
>JBAXXO010000351.1:0-3253 GCA_037127855.1 Alphaproteobacteria bacterium | reverse complement strand
CTTGAATCAGAAATCAGACCAGATGGGAATCCTGATACTCAACAGGCCCTAGTGTCTGCACTCATGCAGGAACTCGCCAGCGAACTGGACCTTCACTACGAAATTGGTGACGGTCCCAGGCTGACTGAGCCTTTGACCAAGCTGCATTGGGGGGCGGGATTCCTGACGAATTTGGCTGTTCCAGTCCCTGGCGTTGTCATCCATATCTTGACACGCTTTCCGGTCAAACTGGGCTGAATCGGTCCTTCGAGACGCCGGTGGTACCTCCTTTTTTTGTCACGCCCCTGTCACAGTGACAGGACTGCGGCACTTGCAATCGTCATGAAACCAAAGTACGAACTTCCCTACGATAACAAAATGAAATCGACCAAGTGACTGAGAGATAAGACTAGTTATAAGCCAACCCTGAGCCGACTTCCGTGCTTACGACCGCTGATTTACAGCCTGATGGCTACAGCCACAGACTACGAATCTGAGGGTCGGGCGTTCGAATCGCTCTGGGTCCACCATGTCTACCTTTACTGTCATAGCGTTGGAACGCCGGTGTCAGGCAGATGGTGGTCTGGTTTGCAGTTGGTTTAGGTCGCCTTTCCCATGTCCTGTGTGAATTGCCATAATCAGCGCCCGTTGCAGTTCAACAGGCGCTCCATTCATGAAGCGGCGAACATCTCCCTCAAGCCAGATCATGTCTGAACGGTCTGACGAACAGATACGCTCAAAACCGCGCAAGGGATTGTCTGTGATCACGCCGCGCAATACCGCCCGTTTGAAGACGGTCGAGCGGCGCATCAAGGCGGCCAAGTTCCCATCCGTCAAAAGCCTCGACAGCTTCGACTTCAGGGCCATCCCTTCCCTGAACAAGATGCAGGTGCTGGAGCTTGCGCGCTGCGAATGGGTCGAGTGGCGCGAGAATGTCATCGCCCTTGGGCCGAGCGGTACCGGCAAAACCCACATCTCACTCGGCCTGGGCCTCACCGCCTGCCAGAAAGGAATGTCCGTGGGCTTCACCACCGCAGCAGCCCTCGTGCATGAACTGATGGAGGCCCGCGACGAACGGCGGCTCATGCGCCTGCAAAAACAGATGGCAGGCTACAAGCTCCTCATCATCGACGAACTCGGTTTTGTCCCCCTCAGCAAAACCGGGGCAGAACTGCTCTTCGAGATGATCTCCCAACGCTACGAACGGGGTGCCACACTGATCACCAGCAACCTGCCTTTCGATCAATGGACTGAAACCTTCGGATCTGAACGCCTGACCGGCGCCCTTCTCGACCGCCTCACCCATCACGTCAACATCTTGGACATGAATGGCGACAGCTACCGCCTCGCCCAAAGCCGAGCCCAAAAGGCCAACGCCTCCAACTGATCAAACTCACTCAATTTACCCCTTGCGGGCAAAGCGCCATGGCACGCGCCAGCTCCGTGGTCATTGCGCGTGCCAAGGCGCTTGGCTCCCTCACCCAACAAAGAAACCGAACCAAACTGGCCGACTCTTGCTCCGCCCCAGTGGCTGGGTCTTACGCCGCCGCTGACACGCGCCTTCGCCGCTCCAGCGGACATGGACGATCCTTCCCTCGAAAGGCCTGCGTTCACGGAAGGCAGCGGCGGTCTTGGGGGGCAGCAGCAGTTTCAAATCGGGCGGCGAAAATGAACAGTCAGCATGTCGGTCGTGTTCCTTGAGGATTGCAATCGTGAATTCCAGCGCTCAGCACCTAAACAGCCTGCCACTTGCGATTTTTTCAAAGTAGTTAAGCTGTGGCCCGTTTCACGCCGCACGTCTGATTTTTGCAACCAGCGTTGGAAGTCAAGTTGCGGATTTCTATTTGTCGGTCATAATGAACATTGCTTTGTTTCGCAGGCTGCGACCACCATACCTTCCAGTTCGGCTCAAATCCGTCTTGAGCTACAATCTGAGCAACGGCTGTAAGGCGTGCCCAACACAGTCACGCAGCACTTGCGCGCTTCGCGCCGGATGCTGCGGCAATCTTGTAGAGTGTACGGGTGATTACTTGGAGAGCATGATCCAAATGCAAGCGATTGTCTTTGATCCACCGGGGGCCATGACCCTTGCCGCCTTATTGCGCGATGTGGCTGAGCCCGCGGCTGCGCCGGGGCATGTTCTGGTTCGCGTGCATCGCGCGGGCCTCAACTATGCCGATCTGATGATGCGGCGAGGGGTGTACCCGCATCCAAAAGGCTATCCGCTGGTTGCGGGGCTGGAACTCTCAGGTGTGGTTGAGGCATGTGGCGACGGGGTCAAAGGCTACGCCCCAGGTGACCGGGTTTCGGGGTTTTCCGAAGACGCAGGCGGGTTTGCAGAGGTGTGCGCCGTTCCCGAAGAACGCCTGATCCGATTACCGGATGCCATGAGCTTTGATACCGGGGCCGCGTTCTACATCCAGTCCCTTACCGCATGGCATCTGCTGCATACGGTCAGTCAGACGAAGCCGGGCGATAGGCTGCTGATCCACGCGATCGGCGGTGGGGTCGGGTTGCAACTGACCCAGCTTGCGAAGATGGCGGGCGCCGTGGTGGTCGGGACTGTCGGCACGGCAGGCAAGGAGGCGCAGGCACTGGCCTTCGGCGCGGACCGTGTGGTCAATCGCCAGAGCGAAGATTTTGTCAGCGTTTGCAATAAGATGACGAGCGGCAGCGGTGTCGACAAAGTGATCGATTCAACCGGTGCCACGATCTTGGACCGGTCGTTTGATTGCATCCGCCAACTTGGCCATGTCGTCAGCTATGGCGAGGCTGAGGGCAAGCCGCTGCCGAACCTGTGGGAACGCTTGGTGCGGAAGTCGTTGACATTTACCCGGCTGCACATCGGGCACCTGGACAATCGCAGTGCTGCATGGCGGCAAGGCGTTGACGCAGTGGTGGGCGCAATCATGGCAGGCGAACTGCGGGTGCCAATCGCGGGCAGCTTTGCGCTGGCTGATGCGGAGGCGATGTTTGCAGCACTTGAAAGCCGGCAAACTGCCGGAAAGCTGATCCTGCGGGTCACAGGCTAAACGCGGCCTCAGGTCAATAACGGTGCCATTGACGCCTGCAGGGTGGCGGCATCCAGGTCCTGTCCTCTCCGATGATGGCCAGACTGTCATCGGTGCCAAGGCCAGCAGGAAGCATCTCGGGCTATTGAACCATATGGCGCACGGTCTGGATCAACGGTCGTCCGGGCGGGATCTGGACCGCGCGTTTTAGTCGAATGTCGCGTCGCACTTAGGCTCACAACCCATTGATCCACTTGCATCGG
>JBAXXO010000350.1:0-3283 GCA_037127855.1 Alphaproteobacteria bacterium | reverse complement strand
CGCATCGGTTTGACCGACCTGTCAGGTCTGGCACCACCGGCGCAAATCAACTCCAGCTATTCACCCAGCGTGGCCGAGTTCGTGCGGTTGTTGCCGCTGGATGAGGCGCCGGAGAAGTATCGCGGCAGGTTGGAAACGGCGATCAAGCAGGTGGACCGCGGCATGGAGCAGCAGCCGGGTCAGCGCGCGACGTTGTTGATGGATTATCGGACGCGGATGGACATCATCGCCCTGCACGCCCCAGGAAACGCGGCGGTGGCCCGACGCTATTTCGGGCGGGATCAGTTGTTCACCGAACCTTTGCCGACGCTCGATGCGCCGCTGGCGCAGATGGTGCTGCCGCAAGACAGTACGGTCTTGATGCAGGACTATGTGGCACCGATGGTGCGGGGCCTGATCAAGCAATTCATGGATGCCACGACAAAGACCTGACATGTGAACTGGCAGCCGGTCCGGTTGCCCTGAACGGTGATTTGACCCGGAGAGCGCAGATGCCGACCACCGTTGCGACAGCCAAGCAGACAACGGCCAGCAACTTACCCAATCTTGCGCCGGTCGCAGCACGCAGCGCCGAGGTCGTGCTGAAGGGTCAGCCTGTGGTGACGTTGCAAAACGTGATCATGGCTTTGCCGGGCATCTGCACCGAACCCGGGCTGTTTTGCAGCCTTGAGGGGCAGGCCTGGGTCAGTGCAACCGAGGGGACGGTGTTTCTGGGCCCGTCGGCACGGCTGATCGCGGACGGTTTTGTCAATATGCTGGGCATAGGCAACTGGCATCGGGCCTGTAATCTGGACGGATTGTTTCTGGCCCTGACAGGCATTGGTCAGGTCGAAGTGCAGGTGTTTCAGGCCAAGACCGGATACCCATTTGAATGGCTCTGCAGCGAGGTTTGCGCGCTGTCGCCTGATATCGAATCGCTGTTCGATCTGTCGCTTTACGCCGTGAACGGGGCCGACGGGGCGATCTGGCTTGCCGTGCGCAATTGCAGTTCCGACACGGTCGCCACGTTGAGCGCCGCACGGTATCTGACACGCGGCTCGATGCCCGAGGACCTGAAACTGGCCGTCTGCGTCGCGCAACAGGTCAATCCCGGCCCGAGGGCAGGGTTGTTGCAGGCGGTGGTTGCGGACTGGTGCACTAAGGTGGCGGGCGCCGGGGTGGTGGGCGCTTTCAGCGGCCAGACCGCGCTGGCGCAATTGCAAGCGGCCAAGGCGCAGGGTTTTACGCATGCCGTGTTGATGGACTCTTCGACACTGGTCACGCCTGAGACCCTGACGCGGGTGCTTGGCTTTCTGGCACTGGCGCGTGACAGGACGGCGGCGGTGGGGGCCACGTTGCTGGATCCGGCGGACAAGTGGTTCATCGCGGAAAACGGGGTGATGGCGGACATCGACGGCAAGCCTGCGCCACAGTTCCGCGGGACGGACCTGCGCGACCGGATGCAGATCGTCAGCATGGAATGCGAATTGGCCGAAGCCGATCCCGAGGACCTGCTGCTGCAGGCCGGGTTCATTGGCCTGTCGCTGGAGCAGGTCGGCTATTCCGCGCGGGCGGGGGAGGGTCTGGACGCGTATCTGAGCCTGCAGGGTGTGAGGCTGCACCAGTTGTCGGGGCTGGTCGTGCACCGGGATGCCAAGGTCGATGCGGCAGCAGGACCCACGGTGACCTTGCAGCACGTCATCTATCCCGAAAAGGGGCTGTGTACGGAAGCGGCGATGTATTACCACGCCAATGGCCCCCTGAACCATAACGACAGCACGGGCGCGTTGCATATCGACCAGCGGACCATTGTGCATTTCGACAGTTATTTCAACGCCTTGAACATTGGAAAGTGGCACGCCGCCTGCAAACCGGACGGGTTGTTTCTGGGCCTGACAGGGCGTGGGCGGGTGCTGGTCAAGGTGTTTCATGCCATTCCCGACCGGTCGTGGGAGTTGCTGTGCGATGCGCCCCATACCCTGTCTACGGCGATCGAGACGCTGATTGACCTATCGGACTACGCCAAGACCGCCGTCACCGGGATGATCTATTTCGAACTGCACGCCATCGGGGCAGGCGTTCAGTTGCAGGGCGCGCGCTTTGCCGTGCCGGGGCAGATCAACCCCGATGTCCGGCTGTGCCTGTCGATCACCACCTTCAAACGCGAGACCGAGGTGGAAAACACCGCACGCCGCATGGCACTGTACTTTGAAACCTGCGATTTTGCCGAGCAGATGCACTTGAACATCGTCGACAACGGCAATTCGGCCCGGATCATCGAAAGCGACATGATCACCCGGATCCCGAATGCCAATCTGGGCGGGGCCGGTGGGTTTACTCGTGGCCTGATCGAGGCGGAGAAGGCGGGTTACAGCCATGTCCTGTTCATGGACGACGACGCCGCCATCCCGATGGAGGCGCTGCACCGTGCCTATGCCTTTCTGACGCTGTCCAAGGACCCTAAGGCCGTCGTTGCAGGCGCCATGATCAGCAATTCGGACAAATGGCGCATGTGGGAAAATGGCGCGGTCTTTGACCGGGGTTGTCGACCGTTGTTCAGTGGAACCGATTTGCGCAACTGGACCGATGTCATGAACATGGAGTTCCAGTCGGCCGCCTCGCGCAGTTCGAGACTTTATGGTGGCTGGTGGTTCTTTGCCTTTCCGGTGGCGCAGGTCAGCCGCTATCCCTTTCCGTTCTTCGTGCGCGGCGATGACATCAACTTTTCGCTGGCCAATGACTTCAACATTACCACTCTAAACGGCGTCGTGTCCTTTGCCGAGGATTTCAGCGACAAGGAATCGCCGATGACCCTGTATCTGGACCTGCGCAACCATATGGTACAACATCTGACACTGGAAAAGATGGAGGTCGGGCCGCTGCGGATCATCCGGATGGCCTTGGGCTTTTTCTATCGCAACATCGTCAAGTTCCAGTATGAAACCGTCGAAGCGCTGATGATGGCATGGCGCGATGTGTTGAAGGGCCCGGAATTCTTTGCACAGAACGCCGATGCCGCCGCACAGCGCACCGCCATCAAGGCCATCTACAAGACCGAAGCGTGGCAACCCGTCGGCGATTTCAACCTGACCGAGCGGCGCCGGTTCTGGGCGGGCGAGCTTGGCTGGAAACGCAGCCTGTTCCGGATCACGGCAAATGGCCATCTGCTGCCCTTCTTCAACATCTGGGGCAACCGTGTGCTGATCCAACCGCGTGACCGCAGCAACTTCTTTCCGGTCTGGGGCGCGTCAAGGATCACCTTTCTGAACGCGACCCGCGACAAGGCCTATACGGTCCGGCAATC
>JBAXXO010000349.1:0-3325 GCA_037127855.1 Alphaproteobacteria bacterium | reverse complement strand
GTCTATGTCAGGTCTGGTTGCCAGACTGTTAACACAACGAAGAAATCGCGCGCTAAACTGCTTTCTTTTCGACGCGATTGGCATCTGCCGGTCGGTTCATCCCACGCCATGGTCGGGTTGGATCAGTAAGTCAGGTCTGCAAGACGCAGGTCAACCATTCCACTAGCCGGCTGACATGACGGTATCTGGCACTTGGGTGCACGCGCTGTTTTCGACTGAAAGACGGCATCGATGCTTTACCGTCCGACCTTGGACCCCGCCGTTTCACACGCCTATCAAACAGCCCCCAACCACCCCGCACGCAAGCGCAGCGCAGGCTTTTGGCACAGGGTTTTCAAAACAGCGTGGCCGCGGTCAGATCACGGCTGCCCCCCTAACCGCGTTTGACAAATCGTATCAATATCAGCAGCACCACCGACCCTAGCGTCGCGCGGACGATCTGGGATATCGCACCCCCGCCAAAGCCAAGCCCTATCCTGGGAAACAAGATTTGCGCGATAAAGGCGCCAATGATTCCCACGATGATATTGCCAATGACACCGAAGCCATAGCCGGAGACCAGTCGCCCGGCGAACCAACCCGACAGACCACCGACAACCAAGATCGAAACCAGTCCAAAAATCGACATCCTGCTTCCTTTTGTTTGGGTAACGGCGCCTTTGGTCATCTGATCGGCCACCACGTTCCGGCACAGACGACCCCATTTTGGTCGAACTGGCAAGATGCTAGCCACGCGGATTGCAGGGCAAGACCGCATTTGGATTGCCAAAGATGCCTGTAATGGCGTGCCCCCCCTGAAGTGCTTGCGCTTTAGACGACTTAATGTTTGAGCGCCTTGGGGTGCGGCTGGGCTTTTATGCGGGGCGACTCGTCGGCCCGGATCTGACACAGTCTTGACCAAGCGGCCAAAATCGGCCGCAAGGGTTGACAGTGACCTTTCTAATTTCTGATTGTTTTCGTTTGATTGTTCTGGAAAACTGGAGTCTCGGTGAAGCCGGATGCGAAGGTCATGTTCCCGGTCGCTTTGGGCCAAAGCCTGTTGCCGCATCCAAGCGACCGCATTACACCATTGATCTTGGAAAATGGACACGACATGAAGAAATTGCTGGACGCCAACGACCCGTTCTTTGCCCCCGTCTGGCGGCGATGGGCGGTGACGATCCTGCCCCTGATCTGGGCCGCGGTCGAGGCGTGGTTCGCTGAGCCGCTATGGGCATTTTTGTTCGCTGCAGCAGGCATTTACGCTGGAATCGAACTGTTGATCAAGCCCCGTCTGGGCAAGTGACCCAGCACCGCATTTCGTCCAAATCATCGGTCATCAATCTGTCGTTCGGCCTTGATCCTGCGACCGAGGTCGCAATAGCCAGCATCATGGCACGAAGGGCCTTAGCCACCACAACGATCCCCTTCTGCCCAAAGGCGCATGAACATGAGATGCTGATGTGCTGTTATGGGAGTCTGCGTCAAGATGGACGACGATTTGGACGTCTCGCCTGATGGGTTTGCGGGTCGGCTTGATGTGATCGGGGTCGGTCGGGGCGACGGCGCCGGAGCGGCGCTGAGAAGGCGCGAATTGCGTCATGGAGTGATCAATTGGTCCCTCCCGCAGGTCTGGGCCGCGCGCGTCAGGGCCACCCCATCTCAGCACAAGTGCCACGGCCACCATGCGGCGGGCTGCCCTGACGTCGCTGCTCTTGCCCGCAGCCATCCGCAATTCTGAAGCGGTAAACGCATATGTCGTGATCTCGAACCCAGACAACCCTGCCTAACCCCCGGTTAACAAACTGGAACCACTTCGAGTGACAGAACCACGCGCTTGGGAACGCCCACGGTCGGATAAAAGGGCCATTGGTGTCAGATGCGCATCGTCAGTCCGGCCGCATAGCGACGATCGTTCAGCGCCAGCAGCCTGTAACGCCGGAATGCGACCTTGTGCGCCTGCTCATCGGGGGGAGGTATCATCACCGTGGATCTTTGATCCTTCGGCCCGTTTGGCAGATCGGTAACCCAAGTCCGCTTGCGCCAGTTGGCCACGGTCATCTGATTGATCACCTGGCGCGGCAAAGGTGCCCTCAGACCCGCATTAACTATTCGGCAGGACAAGCATTGCCTAAGCCGTCGGGGTGCTGCAAAAAAAGCCCGTTCCAAGGCTCGTAGTTCCAGTTCCAGACAATTGCACCCGCAAAGTCCCGGATCAAACAACCGTGCCTCAATACACGCCACCAGCCGCACATTCAGGTGCGGCTTATGAACAAGGGACAAGACCGATCTTACTTGATCTTGCCTTCCTTGTATTGCACATGCTCCCGCTTGACGGGATCGTATTTGTTTACCGTCATCTTTTCGGTCATGGTGCGGGCGTTCTTCTTGGTGACATAGAAGTGCCCGGTGCCAGCCGTCGAGTTCAGACGTATCTTGATCGTCGCCGGTTTGGCCATAGTCGCAACTCCTAAATCGGGCCAGCCACTGCCGACCCGTGAATCCTTGAAACCCGCCTTTTAGACATGCAGCCGTCAGAGTCAACCGCAATCGGCAGGAATTTTGCACCACCGTACGCCTTGGGCAACCCTGCCCTCTGCCCCCACCCGGAAAACAGTTGATCGGCCGCGGGAAATCGTTTCTGTCAGGGGGCAAAAAGGGGCAGATGATGCATTTTGAAATTGATCTGGGCACGACCAACTCGCTGATCGCCGTCTTTCGGGATGGCCGGCCCGAGCTGATCCCCAATGCCTTGGGCGATGTGCTGACCCCTTCCGTCGTGGCGCTGACGGGCGGTCAAATCGTCACCGGCGCCACCGCCCGCGCCTTGGCCCTGTCGCACCCCGCCCAGTCCGCCGCCCTCTTCAAGCGCGCCATGGGCACCGAACGCGGCTATAGCCTGGGCGCCAGCACCTACACCGCGCCCGAACTGTCCGCGATGATCCTGCAATCGCTGAAGGCCGACGCGCAGGCCCATCTGGGCGTGCCCGTCACCGATGTCGTCATATCGGTGCCCGCCTATTTCAACGAGCTGCAGCGCAAGGCCGTCCGCGCCGCTGGCCGCATCGCGGGCCTGAACGTCACCCGCCTGATCAACGAACCCACCGCCGCCGCCCTCGCCTACGGAATGCAAGAACAGGGCGAGGCGCGGATTCTGGTCATCGACCTTGGCGGCGGCACCTTCGATGTCTCGCTGCTCGACCTGTTTGACGGCGTGATGGAGGTGCGCGCGACCGCTGGCGACGCCTTCCTCGGCGGAGAAGATTTCACCGAGGCTCTGGCCCGCCACATCGCCACCCATCACGCGCTGGATCCCAACGACCCCGCTCTGCGCCCTGGCCTGCTG
>JBAXXO010000348.1:0-3326 GCA_037127855.1 Alphaproteobacteria bacterium | reverse complement strand
CCGACCCTGCGCGTGGCGGGTCAGGCCACCGCCCGCATGCCACCCGACGCACCGCTATGCCTGTCCGGTTTGCCTTGTTCGGCCCGTGTGGTGAATTGGGACACCAGTTTGTCAAGGCCAACCGCCTCGCCTTGCAAGGCAACGGTTGTCGTGGCTGATTGTTCCACCATTGAAGCGTTGCGTTGCGTGACCTGATCCAGTTGAGTCACGCCGACATTGACCTCGGCCAGTGACGTGGATTGTTCCGCAGCCCCCGCGGCGATGCCCGAGACAAGGCTGGAAATATGTGTCACGCGGTCCACCAGCAGGGTCAGCGCCTTGCCAGCCCCTCCCACCGCATCCACACCGCGCCCGACAAACTGCGCCGATGAACTGATCAAGGTCTTGATTTCCTTTGAAGCCTCGGACGACCGCTGTGCAAGTGCCCGAACTTCAGACGCCACGACGGCAAAGCCCTTGCCAAGGTCGCCCGCCCGCGCCGCCTCGACCCCGGCATTCAGCGCCAGCAGATTGGTCTGAAATGCGATGTCGTCAATGACGCCGATGATCTGTGAAATCTGCTCGGACGACCGTTCGATCCCGGTCATGGCCTCAACGGCGCTGACGACCACCTTGCCGCTTTCCTCTGCCTCGCGACGGGCATTTTGCACGATGGACTCGACTTCGCGCGCCGAGGTGGCGGCCGACCTGACCGACGCGGTCAGTTCATCCAGTGCGGCGGCTGTTTCTTCGAGGGTGGCGGCCTGATTCTCGGTGCGGCGCGCCAGATCCTCGGAGGACTCGCTGATCTGATCGGCTTGGCCGCGAATACTGCGCGAGGCACGCACGACCTGCGTGATTGTCTGGCTTAACCGGTTGACGACCGCATTGAAATTTTCGCGCAGTTTCTCGTAATCGGGTGGGAAGGCCTTGTCGATTGTGCGGCTGAGATCGCCCGTCGACAAATTGCCCAGACCGTCAGACAAAGCGGACACGACGGCCTGTTGTTCGGTCTGGCGCAGTTGGATGGCGGCCTCCATGCTGATCGCTTCGCGCAGGCGGATGCGCAAGCGTTCAAGGTAAATGGCAATGTCGCTGACCTCGTCAGTCACGTCAGAGACTTCGTCAAGGCTGGAATCGCCCCCCCCCATATTGCCATCTGCGATGTCCTTGACTGCGTCGCGGACACCGATCAGCGGTTTGGTGATCGAGCGCGTGATCACGGTGTTGGAAACGATCAGGATGGCGATGGCAACGGCTGATGCGATCAAGAGGGTGGTCAGCAGGCCCGAATTGCGCGCGACCGCCATGCCAGCGGCATCGTTGCCCATGGTCATGATCATGTCGTCAAGCTGGCCCATCTGATCCTCCAACTGATCAAAGACAGTCAGAAACTGCGGCAGGGCGGCCTTGCCGGCAGCGACATCGGTCAGCGCCGCCTTCGACGTGGTTGTGGCCGCAGCGACATAGCTGTTGATGGTAGGTGAAACCGCGTCCAGTTTGGCGCGGACCCCGTCCGGTAAGGGCAGATTCTGGACCTTGGTGATATTGTCGAGAAAACGCTGGCCGTGTTCGGCAACATCGGCGCTGATCTGTTGGGCCACCGCCGTGCCAGCCTCGGGGCCTTGGACCATGGCGTTTAGCACGTCGGCGCGCAGGGCATCGTGCATCATGTCGCCATCCATCGCTGCCAGCACGGCGCTGGTGGCCGTGATCGACGTAACCAGCCCGTCATTGCTTTGGGTCAGGCCGGAATAGCCAGCATAGCAGGTCACCAGCACACCTATGGCGGCTAAAGCGCCGGCTGTGCGCAAGCGTGCGGGAATTGAAAAATTCTTGATCAGTCCGGATCTGCGCTTAACCATGTGATAGCCCTTGTTGCAACCTGTGTTCGCGTCGCAAGACTGGCCCCATTTGGTTTACATTGGTTTAAGCGCCACAGACTTTCCGGCCTTCTCTTGCTTGGTGTCGTTCAACTCGCTAGGAACGGGGAAACTGCCAAGAAAGAGGCCTTTCATGCGTCTGACCCGATATTTCCTGCCTGTTCTGAAGGAAAACCCCGCCGAGGCGCAGATCGTGTCGCACCGCTACATGCTGCGGGCCGGGATGATCAAACAGCAGGCGGCGGGGATTTATTCATGGTTGCCGTTGGGCCTGCGGGTGCTGCGGCGGATCGAGGCCATCGTGAACGAAGAGCAAGTCAGGGCAGGGCATATTCCCTTGCTGATGCCGACGCTGCAACCGGCGGATCTGTGGCGCGAATCCGGGCGCTATGGCGATTACGGAGACGAGATGTTGCGGATCAAGGACCGGCAGGGCCGTGATCTGCTCTATGGGCCCACCAATGAAGAGATGATCACGGATATCTTCCGGTCGCATGTCTCGTCTTACAAGGATTTGCCGCTGACGCTGTATCACATCCAATGGAAGTTCCGCGACGAAATGCGGCCGCGCTTTGGCGTGATGCGGGGGCGCGAATTCCTGATGAAGGATGGCTACAATTTCGACCTTGACAAGGATGCGGCGCTGCATGCCTACAACCGGCACATGGTGTCCTATCTGCGGACCTATGAACGGATGGGGCTGACCGCGATCCCGATGCGGGCGGCGAGCGGTCCGATCGGTGGCGATAACACACATGAGTTTCTGGTGCTGGCGGCGACGGGCGAGTCAGAAGTGTTCTTTGATTCTGCCGTGACCGATTTGAAACTGGGTGCGCGCGAGGTCGATTACGATGACCGCGCAGCGGTGGCAGCGGTGTGTCACGAGTTTACAACGCTCTATGCCCGCACAGATGAGACCCATGACCCCGCCGTGTTTGAGGCAATCCCCGAGCCGCGGCGCAAGGTGGCGCGGGGGATCGAGGTGGGCCAGATCTTTTATTTCGGCACCAAGTACAGCGAAAGCATGGGTGCCATGGTGGTGACGCCGGATGGCTCCAAGGTGCCGGTCGAGATGGGGTCGCACGGGATTGGCGTGTCGCGGCTGTTGGGCGCGATCATCGAGGCGTCGCATGATGAAAAGGGGATCATCTGGCCCGAGGGGGTGACGCCGTTCCCGGTGGGGATCGTGAACCTAAAGCAGGGCGATGCCGGTGCCGATTCCGCCTGCGAGGGTTTGTACAAGGCGCTGGCCCTGCGCGGGCTGGAGGCATTGTATGATGATCGCGACGAACGCGCCGGGGCCAAGTTCGCCACGATGGACCTGATCGGGCTGCCGTGGCGGATCACGGTCGGCCCTAGGGGGCTGGCGCACGGCGTGGTCGAGGTGACATCGCGCCGCACGGGTGTATCGGACGAGATGACGCCCGAGGCCGCGGTGGCGCGGATTGCGGAGATTTACGCCGG
>JBAXXO010000347.1:0-3331 GCA_037127855.1 Alphaproteobacteria bacterium | reverse complement strand
ACCCAGCCGAGATCACCGATCCCCATCCGCAACGCCGCCCGCACCGCCATCCGCCTCGCCGTATCTGTCAAGGCGCCGGACTCAATCTGCGTTACCAGTTCGGACACAGGCAAGGGCGAGCAGAAGTGACTGCCCGCCATCGTGGCCGTCGTGCAGATGTACAGTGCTGCAAGGTCGAAATCCTCGACCCGGCCATCCGCATCGGTGATCAGCAAGGCGGCGGGGCGGCGCGGGATTGCGGCCACAATGGCGCGCAGGTGCAGCACCGGGGGCAAGCCGCCTGCCACAACACCGCCCGGCCCGTTGACACCCAAGCGGCCCGCTTTGGGTCGATCACCACGGCAGGTCAGGCTGGGTTGGGGCTGGAGGCGACTGCAACCCTGACAGAAATTCTGCGGCAGAGCGGGTGATTTCGGCCCGCTGTTCGGCAGGCATCTTTGACAAGGTCACATAAGGCAGCGACATGCGCGGGTTGGGCCGCAGGGTGGCGGCGTTCTCGATCAGGAAATTCCAGTACAGATAGTTGAACGGGCAGGCCGTTGGCCCCAGCTTGACCGATGGATCATAAGAGCAGGTTTTACAGTAATCCGACATCCGGTCGATATAGGCACCGGACGCGGCATAGGGTTTCGACCCCAGCCGCCCACCATCGGCATGCATGACCATACCATGCACATTGGGCAATTCGACCCATTCATAGGCATCGGCATAGACCGCCAGATACCACGCCTCGATCTGCGCCGGTTCCACTCCTGCCAGCAGGGCAAAGTTGCCGGTGACCATCAGGCGTTGGATGTGATGGGCATAGGCGTGGCGGCGGGTGGTAGCGATACATTCGGCCATGCAGCGCATTTGTGTCTGCCCCGTCCAGTACATCTCAGGCAGGTCGCGGGTGGCGTTGAGGTGGTTGGACAGTGCGTAGTCTGGCATTTCTGTCCAGTAAATGCCGCGCACAAATTCGCGCCAGCCCAAGATTTGGCGAATGAACCCCTCGACTGCGTTGATCGGCGCATCGCCCGACTGCCAGGCCGCTTCGGCCCGGGCGCACACCTCGCGCGCGGTGAGCAGGCCGACATTCAGATAGGGCGAGATCAGACTGTGAAAAAGGAAATCCTCGCCCGCTTTCATCGCATCCTGATAATCGCCAAAGGTTGGCAGGCAATCGGCGATGAAATGATCCAGCGCCTGCAAGGCATGCTCGCGTGTCACGGCCCAGCCAAAGGGTTCCAGATCGCCAAAGTGAGTGCCAAAGCGGGCGTTGACGAGGGTTAGAACCTCGGCGGTGATGGCATCCGGGGCAAAGCGGCGGCGCGCCGGTGGGCGCAGGCCGCGCGGCAAAGCCTTGCGGTTTTCGGCGTCAAAGTTCCATTGCCCGCCCTCAGGTGCGTCGCCCTGCATCAACAGGCCGGTGCGGCGACGCATCTCGCGGTAAAAGAACTCCATCCTGCCAGTCTTGCGGGCTTTTGTGAGTGCGGCGAAATCGGCGCGGGTGCAAAAGAAGCGGTCATCCTCGCGGATATCCAGCGGCGCGCCCACGTCCCAGGCTTGTGTCATCTGCCATACGCGCCACTCACTCGGCTCGGTTGCCACGACGGAAACGGGGTGATGGCGCTGTACGGCGCGGGCCAGTTCAAGGCCAAGGTCTTGCTGATTGCCCGCGTCATCCATCCGGACATAGTCGACCTGCAGACCCGTCGCCCGCAGGCTTTCGGCGAAATGGCGCATCGCGGACAGGATGAAGGCGATTTTCTGCTTGTGATGCGGCACGTTGCATGCCTCGGCTGCAGCCTCGACCATCAGGACAATGTCCTGCCTGGGGTCAATGTCGCGCAGCGCCGAAAGGTCGCGCGTCAACTGATCACCAAAGATGAACCTCAGAGCCTTGGTCATGTGCTGACCTTTGCGCGGCTGGGTTTGCCCGCGCTGCGACAGCGGTCAGAACAATGGGTCACCTGATCCCAGTCGCGCGCCCATTTCTTGCGCCATACGAAGGGCAGGCCACAGACCGAGCAGATCTTGGTCGGAAGGTCGGATTTCTTGCGCATCTTGGGCATCGTGCGGTCCTGTGGGCGTCTGAGGATGAGCGGGATATGGTGCGAATTTTGCCTGCCGCCACCTGATCCCGCGCCATCGCAAGGGCGGCGCGCAGGCCAGACGTCAACTCCTCTCGCGCCACGGCCTGAAGAGCATGATCGGTCTGGCGCAGAATAAACGCCGGATGCCAGGTCAGCAGAACTGGGCCGTCGTGCAACCCCGCTTCAACCCTGCTACGCCGGGCGGCCAGAGGGGCGTCATTGCGGGTCAGGGCGAACGCCGCGGTGGCCCCCAACGCCAGCGTCAGCGACGGGCGTATGAACGCCATTTCCAGCCGCAGCCACCAGCGGCAGTTCTCGACCTCGGTCCGGTCGGGCGTAACATGCAGGCGCAGTTTGCCGCGCGGGGTGAATTTAAAATGCCTGACGGCGTTGGTCAGCCACACCTTGTCAGGATCCACGCCCGCTGTTGCCATCGCTTCTTGCAGCACCTGACCGGCGGGGCCGACAAAGGGGCGACCCGTCAGATCCTCATGATCGCCGGTCTGATCACCCACGATCATCTGCGCGGCCTGCGCGGCGACGCTGCCCCAGACGGTCTGGGTTGCTGCCTCGCACAGCGCGCAGCGGGGGCAGCGCAAAGCGGCATCGCGGGCCTGATCCAGCGTTTTCGGGGGCCCCTCGACCGCCAAGACTTGCGGCATTCCGGCGCGGTAGCGGGTGGAGATGGCCGCAGCGCCCGGCCGCGCCTGTGACGCCCCCGCTTCGCGCATGCGCTGCACCCGCGCCTCGGCATCTTTCAGTAAGTCAGGGATCAGGCGGGTTTCGGGCAGGTTATTCCAGTATTTCTTGGGCATTTCCGACCGCATGGCATCCAGCTTGATGCGGGTGGGGTTGAATATGTTGGTGAAATAGGGGGCCCAAAGCCCCTCAAAGGTGTCATCTGGCAGGTTGGGGCGGGGGGCTGCGGGGCCGAAGGTCAGCTTGCCATCCTGAAACTGCGCGGTCAGGCGGGGGGTGGCGATGATCCAGTCCATATCGCCAAAACGCTTGGCAAAGAATGCTGCACCCGGTTCCAGCGTGTTGTGCTCGGTTCAAACCATGCGGCAAAGCGACGACACCGGCGCTGTTGTCGGTGATGCCGCAGGCAAAGGTCTTGCTGGCCGATCGGGGCCATGATGCCGACTGGTTGCGTAACGCGTTGATTGACATGGGCATAACCCGATGCACCCCCTCCAATAAAAACCGCAAACTGCACATCGAGCATGACGCAACCCTTCACACGAACCGTCACAAGA
>JBAXXO010000346.1:0-3341 GCA_037127855.1 Alphaproteobacteria bacterium | reverse complement strand
GGTCTTGATCACGCCAGCCGAAGTGTTCTTGGCTGCAGCGGGAACAACCGACAGAGAGGCCGTCGTGCCGTCGGTACGCAGCCAGTTGGTGTTGCGCGGCCATTCGCCCGAGTAGTCTGCAGTGCCTGGCGTCTTGTAGCCGGTGACCATGCCGCGGATCAGGTCGACGTGATGCAGCACCGGCATGTTCAGCGGCTGGTCCACATCAATCTGCTTGAGCGACGGGTTGGCAAAGGTATACGGGGAGAAGTTGGCACCACTCGGGTCACGGACCACGATTGACACCACAATCTCCGCGCCAGGACGCACGACCAGCTTCTCGCCCATCGTGGCGCAGCCGCTGACATCGATGTCGGTGTTGTTGGTTGCAGCCGTCAGGGCCAGTGCCTCCACGGCGGCGTCGGTGCGCTTTCCGATGCCGGGGTAAGACGCGCAAGCAATGAAGGCCATGCGGTCGATCAGCTGGCCACTGGCAGCAAAGTTGTTGCCGGTGCGCAGTCCGTCGACGATCGTCTGCGGACGCAGCTTGTCACCGTTGTTGCGCACCATGGTGTAGTTGCGCTGATATTCGCCCGGCAGGAAGTCTTGCGTGCTGCGACGGTCGTCCGGGCCGAACGCACCGCGGTTATGCCAGTCGGAGCTGGCAAAGAACCAGAAGTTGCGGCCTTCGCCAAGCAGCGCATCCCAGACGCCACCCACCACACTGCCATACACGCCGGTGCCGCCGTAGGTGGTGCCGCCCGCGCTGTCGACGTTCACTTTGACGCCACCGCCGGTGTCGAAGTTGCCAGCGGTACCGAAGTTGTTGCGCTTGGGCTGGTATTCGCCACGATTAGCCGACGCGCCGTGGCCTGGCTGGGTTTCCATGCCGAAAGCCACTGTCGGGGCTGCGTTGTTGAGATTGCGCAGGTGTTCGATGTTAAAGCCGTTGTTGCCATCCGCATTGAACGGGCCCGCACGCTCCAGGTGGGCCGGAACGTAATAGCTGCCGTTCGGATGGTTCTCCGTCATCCATTTGACCGCTTCCACGGTCTTGTAGTGGCCGCGGTCGCCGGTGCCGGTGCCACTGGCGGGCATCAGCTTCTGGGCCGTGGTGTTCCAACTGGCATTGGACGCGTTCGCGCTACCCGTGACCGAGCAGTTCCAGTTGTTGCCAGTGGCCGTGCCGGTGATATTGCCGCGGCTGGTGTCGGTGTCGCCACGGTCGAAGCAGTAGGACCATTGGGCCAATGCGCTTGCATTGCCTGCGGCCACATAGGTGCCCAGGGGCGTGTAGCCGGGAACGTTTAACGGCACCGCGGTTTGAGAGCCGTAGGGCATCTGGCCGGTGATGATCGACATTGAGGTGTGCTCGTGGCCGGCGACCACGGACTCCATACCCAGGATCAGTGGCTGGTTCTTCAGCTCTGACAGATACTCCATGACCTGATATTGGACCTCCTGCAACGACTGCCAACGCCACATGTTGCCGGTGCCGCTGGCGCCGCCACTGAGGCCTTTGAGCTTGTCTTTGCCGATGCTGTCGGCCCATGTTGTGTTCGGCGTTTTTCCTGAGACGTAGGGGTACTCAGCGGTTGCCAAAGACTCGTCTTCGACCAGCGAGCAATTGCGGTTGCCGTTGCCGCCGTGGCCGGCTTGCACAAACCAGTCGAGGCCCCAGGCAGAGTCCATCGACTTGTTAACCAGCTTCTGAATCGAGATGGAGCCGTCCGAACATGTCGTGTGGTTGTGGAAGTCGCCCGCAACGTATTTGCCGGCAACTTTGCCGGCGGCCAGAATCTGAGGGGCGGCGAGCAGCGCAGCGCTGCCGAAGAGCGCAGCAATGGCGATGGACACCTGCCGCTGACGGAATTTCGTTTTCATATGAATGTTCCTGTGTGATGAGGGGTATCAGGCGGATTGCTTTTGCTTGCGGCGGATCACTGCGCCCATCAGGCCAAGGCCGGCGAGCATGAATGCAAAGGTTTCGGGCTCCGGAACCGCGGCGATGTTGTCGAAGGCCGCGATACCGGCCGTCGGTGTCAGGTCGAACGACAGGGCCTCGCCGGTAAACGAGAAGGTTGCTTGCTGCCAGACGCTGTAGGCGCTGTCGGTGGCAGTCAGGTTGATGCTGCCCAGCAGCGTGCCCTGGCCATCAAGGCCTGAATAGGCCTTGATTGCGCCGCTCACGGCCTCGGGGCTGCTGTAGTAAAACGTCAGACTGCCGGCGACGCCGCCGGCCACATTCATATACGAGGTGGTGTTGGTCGCACCGTCGAGTTGCACGAAGGCGGTACCCAGCGGGCTTGGCGCGTTCTTGTAGTAGTCGCCGCCAACCAACGGACCCAGGCCATCGCCATTGGATATGCCCAGCAGGTTGGTGAATGTCACGCCGATGGCCGAGTAGGTGTTATCGACCGGTGTGCCGGCGCCCCATGAGCTCTCGAAATCAACGAGGAAAGGTGTGGCAGCAAACGCAGGCGCTGCACCGAACAGTGCTGCAGCGGCAATGGTAATCAGCTTCAACTTCATGAATTACTCCAGATGGTGGTGGCTCGTGCAATCCCTGGCTTGCCAGTGGCGGACACTGTGCAAGGAAACGAAAAGGGTGGTTACTGACCCGCACGCCGAACATTAATTGGCGAATCTTTCACAGCGACACGGGTGCGCCGGGCGGGACATAGTTATTTCAGACTATTTCGGACTATTTCGGCGCAGTGCGGTCAGCGCGTGAGCAAGTCAACTTGCCCACGCGCTGACAACGGAACGGGGGCACGAACCATTCGGCGTGGTTGAAGTCCCCATGCGCCGATTCGGCTTCGGTCAGCTTCAGCCGCCGCCTGGCCAGTTTCAGCGACACGTCCGGGTCCGACAGCTCAGGGCATCCGAGGGGCAGCGGTCAAGATCCGCTCGACCAGCTGCATCGCGTGTGCGGTTACCGCTGCATGACCCAGCCCACAGACAATTCAAATTTCAGGCAACAAAAAGCCCGCCGAAGCGGGCCTGGCTCTGCGCAAGCGTTGTCAGGCTGGCTTGCGACGAGCAGCACCGATGCCGATCAGGCCAAGGCCCAGCAGGGCGATGCTTGCGGGGGCGGGCACTTGCGCGACAAAACCATACACGTTGCCGGCGGCGCAACCATTGCCAGTACCGGTGCCACAGCTTTGACCGTAATCGCCAAATGAGGACGAGGAAGGGTAGAAGAGCACCCCTTGAGCACCGGCTTCATTCCAGTCCGGTGTAAAGACAGCCGACATGACTTTTGTCACCGAAATCAGGTGTCCGGGCCGCCCGCTTAGCGCATCCGTGACAGCAGATCGCGCAGCGGCTCATCGACCCAGGCGCGGGTGACAAAGTCGACG
>JBAXXO010000345.1:0-3347 GCA_037127855.1 Alphaproteobacteria bacterium | reverse complement strand
CACACCCGACACGGTCCGAAAGCTGGAACGTGACCAGCCCGCGGCCTTCGCGGCCCTGCTGACCGGAGTCTACAGCCTTTACTACACGGACCCAGGCGTGGCTGCGGCCCTGGCGCGCTTGACAGGCTACCAAACCCGCCCACCGCAGCCCGAAGGCTATCACCTGACCGCGTTTGACCCCTCCATCCTGACAATCCCCGCCACCCGCGCGCCCCTGTACCGTCCAACCCCGGAGCCTTCCGAATGACCGACACGCAACGCCATGCAGGCAAGACCGTTCTGATCACAGGTGCAGCAAGCGGAATCGGTCTGGGCATTCTTGATCGCTTTCTGGCAGAGGGGGCGAATGTTGTGGGCTTCGACCTGAACCCCATTCCCCGCAGCGCCGAACGCCTGCTGGCCCTGCAGGGCGACGCCCTCAGCGAGGCTGCAGTTGACGAGGTCGTGGCGCGCACAGTCGGGCAGTTCGGCGCGCTGGATGTCATGGTCTGCAATGCTGGAATCATCGCTGTGACCCCGGTGGTCGAGATGTCGCTGGCCGAATGGCAACGCGTCATGCAGGTCAACGTGGACTCGGTGTTCCTGGGCTCTCGGGCAGCGGCACGGCAGATGATCGCACAAGGCAAGGGCGGCAGCATCATCAACGCTTCCTCGGGTGCCGGGCGGCGCGGGGTGCCCAACCTGTCGCATTACTGCGCCTCCAAGGCCGCGATCATCATGTTGACGCAGTCCTTGGCCATCGAACTGGCCCCGCACGGCATCAGGGCCAATTGCTATGTCCCCGGACATATCGAGACGCCGTTCTGGGGTGGCATCGCCGACGGATTTGCCCGGCGCACCGGCCAGACGCCCGAGTCCGTGGTCGAAGGGTTTCGCCGCACCGTGCCCATGGGCCGCTTTGGCACGGCGGATGACGTAGCGGCCACCGTCTCGTGGCTGGCGTCCCAGGATGCCGCCTATGTCTCTGGTCAGGCCATCGCGATGAACGGGGCAGAGTTCCCATTTTGAGGCAGGCATGTCATGGACAGCTTTGATTTCATCATCGTGGGGGCAGGCTCGGCGGGCTGCGTCCTCGCCAACCGCCTGTCCCAGGATGCGCAGAACTCCGTCCTTCTGATCGAGGCGGGCGGGGCCGACCGCAACCCCCTGTTTGGCATCCCGCTTCTGGCCGGGGTGGCCTATTGGTACAAGCCCAGCAACTGGGGCTATCAGACCGTGCCGCAAGCCGGCCTCGACGGCCGCCAGATCAAATGGCCACGCGGCAAGGTGCTGGGGGGCTCATCGACGATCAACGGCATGATGTACATGCGCGGCACGGCCCGTGATTACGACCGTTGGGCCGCAGCTGGCTGCCCCGGCTGGAGCTACCGCGACGTGCTGCCCTATTTCCGCCGGTCCGAGGATAATCCCGAACGCGCCGGTGACCCCTTCCACGGCACGGGGGGGCCGTTGCGGGTAACGCGGGCGCGGGCGGAAAACCCGCTTTACGCGGCCTTTCTTGCCGCGGCCGCGGCCGAGGGCCATCGCCGCAACGATGATTTCAACGGTGCCATGCAGGAAGGCCTGGGCCCCTATGATTTCAACATCCGGAACGGGCGGCGCGAAAGCAGCGCGACGGCCTTTCTGCACCCAATCCGCGCCCGGCCCAATCTGGCCGTCTGGACCCGGGCCAAGGCGCTTCGCCTCATCATGGACGAGCGGCGGGCCACCGGCCTTGTGGTCCGCCGGCGCGGCGTGGAACAGCATGTGGCCGCGCGGCGCGAGGCCATTCTGTGCGCCGGTGCCATCAACACTCCGCAGCTGCTGATGCTGTCCGGCATCGGTGATCCGACGGCGCTGCAATCGGTTGGCATAACACCAAAGGTGGCCGCTCCGCAGGTTGGACGGAACCTGCAGGACCATCTGGGTGTCTACCTGACCTATGCCTGCAAAGATCCGATCACGCTCTATTCCCTGTTCCGCCCCGACCGCGCCGCCTTGGCCTTTGCCCGGGCGGCGCTGTTTGGCACCGGCCCTGCGGCATCGGTGCCGCTGGAGGTGGGTGGTTTTCTGCGCACCCGGCGCGACCTGACAGAGCCGGATATCCACATCACCTTTGTCCCCGGCCTCAGTCTGGAAACCACACAGGCCGGGCAAGGCCAGCATGGCTATCTGATCAATTTTTACCAGTTGCGCCCTGAAAGCCGGGGGACCATCGCCCTTGCCTCACCAGACTCCGATTCAAAGCCGCTGATCGACCCGGCCTATCTGGCGGCAGAGGCGGACCAGACCTGTCTGCGCGATGGCGTCAGACTGGCCCGGAAGATCGGCGAGACTCCAGCCCTGCAACGGCACAAGGCCGCCGATCTGTCCCCACAGGGCAGCGACTTGACATCCGACCCGGCCATCGATGCCTGGGTGCGTCGCGGTGCCAACACCATCTTTCACCCCGTTGGCACAGCGCGGATGGGCAACGATGCCGGGGCTGTGGTGGATACAGAATTGAGGGTGCGCGGCGTGAAGGGCCTGCGCGTCGCGGATGCTTCGGTGATGCCCAGTCTGATTGGCGGCAACACTTCGGCCCCCTGCATGATGATCGCGGAAAAGGCGGCAGACCTGATCCTGGGGCGTCCGGCGCCGGTCACGTGATGGAAGGGTCGTTCGATCCCGCCTTCCGCCGACTGGTCGACCAGTTTGCCGCAAGCTTGGACGAGGGCGAGCGTGGCGCGGTTGCGGTGCGGATCGCTGGCCGGACCGTGGTCAATCTGCGCGGCGGCAGGATCGACCCGCAGGAAGCGGCGCTATGGCAGGCAGACACGCTCGCCTGCGTCTTTTCGGTGACAAAAGGTGTCATCTCGCTGCTGGCGCACCGCCTGATCGACAAGGGCCTTTTGTCACCCACAGCCACGGTTGCAAGCATCTGGCCCGCCTTTGCGGCGCAGGGCAAGGCTGAAATCACGGTGCACGATGTGCTGACCCATCGCGCTGGCCTGCCTGCAGTCAGTGGTCCTGTGGTGCCCGGTGATCTGTACGACTGGGACAGGATGGTAGACGCGCTGGCCGCCTCGGCCCCAGTCTGCCCAGCCAGCACAGCACCGGTGTATCACAACATGACCTACGGCCATCTCTTGGGCGAAATCCTGTGCCGCGCGACCGGGATACGCCCGCTATCCCTGTTGCTGGCCAAGGAAGTGACCCTTCCGCTTGCCGCCGATTTCAAGCTCGGCCTCGCCCCGGCAGACCTTGCGCGCACAGCCCGCATGGCCACTACAGACCCTGCAGCCCTGTTTGACGCCCTGCAAAGCGACCCCGCCGGTCTAGAGCGTGTCGCTCCAGACCGGATTCGGGATTCCCAATGGTGTCGTTTC
>JBAXXO010000344.1:0-3364 GCA_037127855.1 Alphaproteobacteria bacterium | reverse complement strand
CCTTTTTATTATGGGGGAGGAACTCCAGAAAGCTTTTATATTGCGATCACACAGCCTTACGTCCTGAAGCAGGGATCTGAGTCGGAAGCTGGAGACATCAATTTGGCATCGCTCGCGGGCATAAAGATCCAATGCGAATGCTATGAAGGGCTTGGAACGAAGTTGCTCATCACGTGGGATTTCTCCAAAGCTGATCCTAAATTGATTACCAAGGAGTTGATTGAAGGATTGCTGGAATGTCTCAAAAGGACGGCAGGGAAGTCGGCAACTCTCTATTCGAGTTTCGTAGGAGCCGAGCCGTATCCAATTTTCAAGAAAATGATTGAAGAGAAGTATCCGCCTCAGACCGATCAACAAAAAAAGCAGGATCTCATACAGAAACCGGCCGAACAATAAAGGGTGCTGCGGAGGTGAGGAACGAACCTCCGGCTGCGCCCATGGTTGAACAAGCCCGATGCGACCTGTGACGTGCCCTTATGCGTTTTGTGTTGGCAGCCGCTCTGGCGGGAGTGCTTGCTTTGCGGGTTGGTGACCAGTTGGATGCACGCGGCTTGCCTCGGTTGCTATCGAATTGGCTCGATTTGGGGTTGTGGAATCAGGTGGGAGCGTGCGAATCATCAGAGAACCCCGCCGATTTTCACGCGATGAGCGTAGTGCGCCACCGCCATTTCCGATGTATTGGAAAAAGCCAGTCGTCATTGGGGTGGTGAAGCTTGCAGCGATCATGCGCAGGAGCGTTTCTTGAGTGGCGGTGGCGCTCGGCCCTGGCTCCATGCGGGCAGCAGGCGCAACAGCTTTTTCATCGGCTCGCCACAACACGGACAGGATACGATGTGGGGTGGCTTTTCGGGAGCGACGAGTGCGGGACCGATGAGCAGGGGGCGCCCGGTGTGGAAGGCGACTCGCTCGCGTTTGACCTTGGCCGCGGGATGGCAAAAGCCGATGTAGCGCACCGCCCGCATGCCACTTGGCAGGACGTGGCGCAGATATCTCTTCACAAACTCCATGCCTTCGATCGTCTCGACGCGCTGGGCATTGCCGTTGGCGCGGTCTTTCCATTGGAAACTGACGTGGGTATCGGTCATCGAAACGATGCGCGAATCACCAATGGCGGTGCGGCACACGTATCTTCCGAGATACTTGATGATGTTCTCACCGCTGCCGAATGGTTGAAGATGCACGCCCCAGTCCTGCGTCCAGACGGATGGATCGATGGCGGGAAGCGTAAAAGGCTTCGCCTCACGCGACTGATGTTCTTCAAGAGCTGCGAGTCCATCGCGGAAGCGACCGCGAAAGATTTTCCGCAGGACGGGCTGGGGCACGAGGAAGTTGGCATTCTTCACTTTGACCACCCGGCCTGTCGCAGCGATGCCGGCACCGGGCACGATGCAATGAATGTGGGGATGAAAGTGCAAGCGCTGGTTCCAGGTGTGGAGGATCATCGTGAAACCGCTGGTCGCAGCTCCGAGCCAACGTGGGTTGGCGAGGGTGTCTGTTAGGGCGGAGGAGGCGGCCTTGAAGAAGAGTTGATAGACATCCTTTGCCTGCGGCGTGAAGAACAACGGCCGCAGTTCCTCCGGCAGGGTGAAGGTGACCATGAAATAGGGCGCGCCGACCCGTTTGCCGAGCTCGCGTTCGATCCACTGTGCGGTGGCATCCTTGCCGCATTGCGGACAGGAGCGGTGGTTGCAACTGTGGAAGTGGAACTCGCGCGTGCCGCATGTGTCGCAGGCATGAAGGTGCCCACCCATTTCCGCAGTGCGGCAATGAGTGATGGCCCATACGGCGCGCCGCTGTGCCTTTGTCAGCGCGGGATTACCGCGCCGAAAGCCAGGCAGGAAGCGGCGCAACACGTCGATGACGGTGGTGGCCACGCGCGGGTTTGCGGGTTTTTCCTAACGAGGCAGATCGCGGCAGAGCGTCTCGACCAGTGCGCGGACTTCCTGCTCGGTGCGATGGGTGAGATGCAAGTAGAGCATGGTGGTCTTGATGTCCTTGTGGCCTAACAACTCCTTGACGGTGTGAATGCTCGCGCCAGCCTCGACAAGATGCGTGGCGAAACTGTGCCGCAGGGTGTGGACGGTGCAGACGGGGATGTTGAGTTCCTTGCGGGCGGCGACCACGAGGCGTTGCAGCGAACTGCCAGGCATGGGACGCGTCGCCTCGTGCATGCGCCGGGCGACATCGGCCTGCTTCTCGCAGGCCCCGCGGCCGACGTTGGGAAAAATCAGCAGCGGATGGCGGTGGACCTTCCAATAGTTGCGCAGATCCTCGACCATGGTGGTTGAAATGGGCACCATGCGGTCCTTGCGGCCCTTGCCCCGGCGGATCCAGAGTTTGCCCTCATCGCCGAGGATGTCATGGATGGTAAGGGCAAGGCATTCCGAGAGGCGCAGTCCGCAACAGTAGATGAGTTTGACAGGAATGCGGTAACGGCGCAGGCGGATGTGCTTGAGCAAGCGGATGACCTGGTCCCGGGACAACACGGCGGGCAACTCCTCGTCATCCTTGGTGCGGATCTGCGAGAACACCTTCCAGTCCTCGCGCCCCATCATCTCAATGAAGAAGAGTTTCGCGCCCGCGATGGCTTGGCGGATGGTCTTGGACTTCCAGAGTTTGAAGGTTTTGACATGCAGAACATAATCGCGGTATTGCGCTTCGGTGATCGACTCCGGATCGGCATGGCAATGTTCGTGCACGAGGCGCATCTGGCGGTAATACGAATGGCGGGTGCGTGGGGCATCGAACCGCAGGGCGAGAAACTCGGCAAAGCGCGCCATCGAAGGATAGGGATGCGAGTCGTAGTCAAGCGGATCGCACTGGGCCCGCCCGGCGAAAGGGCGGAATTCAGGCGGGAGCTTCTGGTAGCCCGCCTCGTCGGTTCGATTCGCCCGCTTTTTGGCTTGGCGGGAGTGGCTGTTCGGTGTTTGATTCGGTTTGTTGTCGGGGTTGTTGCTGTTGTTGTTTTGCATGGTGCAATCACAATGACAGACCACCCCGCAACATTCCATCACCACAAACCTCCGTAATCACGTACGAACCACTCTAACACTCCCGCCGCAGAGCGGCTTAGTTCAACAAGTCGGCTCATCCAACGGCGGGTAACGTCCCAATTTAAGTTCGGGCTTCCTTCCCCGCCGTAGATGGCCTATATCGTTCGACTAAAATGACTCCACGTTATCGAATTGCTCTATGCCTCGTTTCCATTTGCCCGATGGCAGGGTGTGGATTCATGAGTAATGAGCAAGTGGCTGTGATCGAGAGAGTAAGATCAATCAATAAGTATCCGGTGTCCAGATCCGCATTGGTGGGAGAACTAGAGCTTTCGAAGACCGAAAGTGAGCGTATCAACGGTGGTCTCCGC
>JBAXXO010000343.1:0-3375 GCA_037127855.1 Alphaproteobacteria bacterium | reverse complement strand
GTAAAAGCCCGCCAACCGTTATCGCCATCAGGAGCCACCATGAGCACGATCATCGACATCCACGCCCGCGAAATTCTGGACAGCCGGGGCAACCCGACCGTTGAGGTTGATGTGACGCTGGAAAGCGGCGCTTTTGGCCGCGCGGCCGTTCCCTCGGGTGCATCGACGGGCGCGCATGAGGCGGTCGAGCGGCGCGATGGCGACAAGACCCGCTACAAGGGCAAGGGTGTGCTGGATGCGGTGGCAGCCGTGAACGGCGAATTGGCTGAGGCCATTGTGGGTTTTGACGGTACCGATCAGGTGGGCATCGACCGCACCATGATCGAGTTGGACGGCACCCCCAACAAGGGCCGTCTGGGGGCCAATGCGATTCTGGGCATCTCGCTGGCCGTGGCCAAGGCGGCGGCCGAGGTGTCGGGCCAGCCGCTATTCCGCTATGTCGGTGGCACCTCGGCGCGCATCTTGCCGGTGCCGATGATGAATATCATCAATGGCGGCGAACATGCCGACAATCCGATCGACATTCAGGAATTCATGATCATGCCCATCGGTGCCGACAATATCCGCGACGCGGTGCGCATGGGGTCCGAGGTGTTTCATACCCTGAAAAAGGAATTGCAAACCGCTGGCCACAACACCGGCATCGGTGACGAGGGCGGCTTTGCACCCAATCTGAACTCGGCCCGTGACGCGCTGGATTTCATTCTGAAATCCATTGAGAAGGCAGGCTATCGCCCGGGCGAGGATATCTATCTGGCGCTTGATTGCGCTGCGACCGAATACTTCAAGAACGGGCGCTATGAAATGAAGGGCGAGGGCAAATCGCTGTCGATCGAGGAGAACGTGGCGTTTCTGGCGGCTTTGGCGTCGGATTATCCGATCATCAGCATCGAGGACGGCTGTTCTGAGGATGATTGGGCAGGCTGGAGGCTGTTGACCGACACATTGGGCAAAAAGATTCAACTGGTTGGCGATGATCTGTTCGTGACCAATCCCAAACGGCTGGAGATGGGTATCAAGGGCGGTTGCGCCAATTCGATGCTGGTCAAGGTCAATCAGATCGGCACCTTGACCGAAACCCTTTCCGCCGTCGATATGGCGCACCGTGCGGGCTATACCAATGTCATGAGCCACCGCTCTGGCGAGACCGAGGACAGCACGATTGCCGATCTGGCCGTCGCCACCAATTGTGGGCAGATCAAGACCGGCTCGTTGTCACGCTCGGACCGGTTGGCCAAGTATAACCAGCTGATCCGCATCGAGGAAATGCTGGGTGAGACGGCCGAGTTTGCCGGGCGATCGATCCTGCGGGCTTAGATTCTTAGGAGCAGCGGAGAGGGACATTGTCGGGTTCGTTCGGCGGTGGGCTGGCGAGGATGTGCGACAAGCGCGAGGTAATCGGGCTTGAGCGCGTCACCCGGCAGGGGCGAGACGGCTCGGACAAGGTGCAGGCTGCGCGGTGAATGGGCGTGGTCGCTGGTCAATTGCAGCGTGACTTGCGGATTTCGGCTTGACGGTGTTGAATTGGCAGGACTGTGTTTTCCCCCAAGGGGGATACGCCCACACTTTTGAACAATCAAAATAAAATATTCTTATCAATGGCTTATGATCTTGATCTCATTTCAAGTCCATGCTTTTTCGGACAAGGCAGAGTTGGTTCTATTTGAGGAATTTGCGACGGGCCTCTTCGGCTATGGCTTGGCGCATCTCGATGCGGGCCAGTTCGGCCATGGCGGTCTTGCGTTCGGCCTCGTCGGTCAAGGTGGCGAGGTGGGCGCGCTGGGCGGCGGCGAGTTTTTTCAGCACGATCTCTTCGGGCAGGACGCCGGCCTCGGCCATGATTCGGAAGCCTGCGGCATCGCCCGCCGAGACAAAGGCGTCGCCAGGACGGTCGGGGAGAGGTCTGCCTTCACCAGGCAGGCCGGTGAGTTGACCTTTGGCCTGCGCCTTGGCAATTTGGCGTTCGACGAGGCGGCTAAGCCATGACATGCGGGGCCATCCTTTGCGGCAGGCGGTGAAACGGGGGGCTTTGCGCCCCCCGGGTCCGCCTGGCCCCTTGGGCCAGACGGCCTCCCCCCGCAGGATATATCGGAAAAGATGAAATCAGGCGAGGTCGGCGAGACGAATGAGGGCGGCCTGAAGCTTGGCCAGTTCATCTTGTCGGGCGGTGAGGTTCAGGCGGGCTTCGGTCACCACATCTTCGGGGGCGGAGGCGGCGAAGTTCGGGTTGTTCAGGCGGGCGTTCAGGCTGACGATTTCCTTGGCGAGTTTGTCCATCGTCCGGGTCAGGCGGCTGCGTTCGGCTGCGATGTCGATCAGGCCTTGCAGCGGGATGGCGAAGGTGGCGCCCGGGGCTGCCAGGGTGATGGCGCCTTTTGGGGCGGGGCCTTGGGTGAAGGTTTCGATGCGGGCCAGTCTGTGGATCAGTGCGGCGTTGCGGTCAAAGGCCGCATGCGCGTCGGTGGTGAGGGCGGTGGCGATGAGGTCGGTTTTCAGGCCGACGGGGACATGAACCTGCGCGCGCGCCGAGCGGATTTCTTCGATCAAGGTGGTGACAAAGGCCATTTCGCGGTCGGCTTCGGCGTCGATCGGACCTGCGGTTTCAGGCCAGTCGGTGTGGACAAGGGCTTTGACGCGGGTGCCGGTGGTGGACCACAGATCCTCGGTGATGAAGGGCATGAAAGGATGCAGCAGGATCATGCATTGGTCTAGCACCCAGGCCATGGTGGCGCGGGTCTCGTCGGCCTGCGGCCCGTCGAACAGGGGTTTGGCGAATTCGACATACCAGTCGCAGACGCGGCCCCAGACGAATTTATAAAGCGCGTCGGCGGCGATGTCGAAGCGGTAGCCTTGCAGGGCCTGATTGACATCGGTCAGGCATTTGGCGGCCTCGCCAAGGATCCAGCGGTTGGCGGTGGCGGTGACTGCGGGGGCAGGGCCGGTCTTGTGGCCGTCCCAGACACCGTTCATTTCGGCAAAGCGGCAGGCGTTCCACAGTTTGGTGCCGAAGTTGCGGTAGCCTGCGATGCGTTGGGGGTCGTATTTGAGGACTCCACCCATCGAGGCCATTGCGGCATTGGTAAAGCGCAGTGCGTCAGCACCGAATTCGTTGATGGCGTCCAGCGGGTCGACGACATTGCCCAGCGATTTGGACATCTTTTGGCCCTTGGCGTCACGGACAAGGCCGTGCAGATAGACATCCTTGAACGGGATTTCGCCGACCACGGCCAGTTGCATCATCATCATGCGGGCAACCCAGAAGAAGATGATGTCGGCCCCGGTGATCAGGACGGAGGTGGGGAAATACTTTTGCAGTTCCGGGGTGTTCTCGGGCCATCCTAATGTGCCGATGGGCCAGAGGCCGGAGGAGAACCA
>JBAXXO010000342.1:0-3388 GCA_037127855.1 Alphaproteobacteria bacterium | reverse complement strand
TGTATAGACACAGATGTCGGCGGCGATTGCCATCGCCTTGCGTGCGATCACCTCGGCGGACAAGTCTGTGTCCATCAGCGCCCTAGCTGCCGCCAGCGCAAAATTTCCGCCCGAGCCGATTGCGGCCACGTCGTGTTCCGGCTCCAGCACATCACCCGCCCCCGTCAGAACGAACAGCCCCGCCCCGTCTGTGACGATCAGCATCGCTTCAAGGTTGCGCAGATACTTGTCCATGCGCCAATCCTTCGCCAGATCAACGCAGGCACGCGCCAGTTGACCTGGTGCGGCCTCCAGCTTCTTCTCCAACCGCTCGAGCAGCGTAAAGGCGTCGGCGGTCGATCCGGCAAAACCGCAGACCACATCCTTGCCGCCGGGTGACAGACGGCGCACCTTGCGGGCGGATCCCTTGATGATGGTTTGGCCAAGACTGACCTGCCCATCGCCTGCAACCACGACCTCGCCATTCCGCCGCACCGCCAGAATGGTGGTGCCGTGCCAACCCGGGAAACTGTCTTGTGCCATCGAACCCTCTTGTCGCTGCCAATATGGTGCTTTGCCGGTTGCCTCGCAACCCACAGGCTTGCTCACACTGACGCTTGGCTTTCGACACCCAAGTTTGGGCGTAGAACGCGCCTTCAGAACAGTATTGAAAAAGCCATCAGATGTTGTGGCCTATCTGTTGCGGTTCATGCGCCGCAACACCATCGCTCAATTTGCCAACGACGCCTGGGCACAGACCGCACGACGGTCACGGCTGTCCGGCTGGCCAGTGCAAGTTGGCAACCCGCAGCAAGTGGCCCTGGCACTCTCACGCCCCCACAGGGTCAGATTGATGCGTTGATCCAGTTGGCCAAGGCTGCTTTTGGTGCAGCACCGACTTTGTTGGACACGACTTGACCATCCTTGAAAAGAAACAGCGACGGAATGCCACGAACGCCCAGCATGGCCGGGCTGTCGGGGTTTTCATCGACATTGATCTTTACGATTTTGACCTTGCTGCCATATTCCAAAGCCAGTTCTTCAAGCGCGGGGCCGATCTGGCGACATGGGCCGCACCATTCCGCCCAGAAATCGACGACAACGGGGACAGAGGAATTGCGGACCTCGGCGTCAAACGTGGCGTCGGTCACGGCTACCGTAGCAGCGCCCATGATATTCTCCTGAAGCGGATGATTAGAGGGTTAGGCTATGTGCCGCGTGAACAAAGGTCAAGGGCCAAGGCCACGATCCGTCATGGCACGTTGCAGGGCCGCCCTCAAGATATCGACATCCACCCGCATCAGGCTGCGCGTGCGAGTCCAAAGCAAGGCCGTCTCGACACGGTGCGCGGGATAGATTTGCACCAGCAATTCATGGTAGGCACCCAATTGACGCAGGATGCCCTCAGATACGGTTTCGGGGCTTTGCGGTATGATCCAGTTTGATTTGTAATCAATGGCAAGAATGGTTTGTGGTGTCACGATCAGCCGATCAATGACCCCGTAAAGCCGCCTTGCGCCAACAGACCCCGTCACGGCGACCTCGGCCAAACTGTCTGGAACGAACAGGTCAGACAGGCTTGGATCGTTCAGGATCGCACTGACCTCAGCCAGAACATCAGATCGAAGCGAAGGCTCTGGCACCAGATGCCGGGCAAGGTTTGGCCAATGGGCCGGGTCGTGATTGGGCAGGTGTTGCAGCAAAGCATGAATGGCAGTGCCGCGAAGGGTTCCGTCGGGTACGTCCAGGACAAAAGCGCCGCCTGACAGGGCCATCGCACCGCCAAGGTTGGACGGCGTCAACACCACCGTGGGCCTTGCAATTGGCGGCACCGCTGACAGAATCACGGGTGACACTTGCAGGTCCAACGGCCTTGGCACCGCGGGATTGGGTATTGCAGATGGCCAGTCGCCGGTTTCGTGGCGCAGTCCATGGGGGAACGCTTTTGCCATGACCCGCGCCATTCCATTGGCCGCAATACGATACCATGCGTTCGGTTTCGACACTGTTCCGGCACCACACACAATCAGCCATGCGCGGGCACGGGTCATCGCGACATAAAGCAGCCGCAGGTTTTCTTCCGCCTCACGCCTTGTTTTGGCATTGCGCAGTGCGGCGATGACGGGTGGGCTTTCGGAGGAGGGCGTCTTCCACAGCGCTGTACCTTCGGGTGTCAGGTAGATTTCGTCGCGGTCCGGGCCTTGGCGGTCGGCGGTGTCGGGCAAAATGACAATCTCGGCTTCAAGCCCCTTGGCACCATGGACTGTCATGACGCGAATACGTTGGCCCGAAGCTTCGGCCTGTCGTTTGATGTCGATCTTATCCGCGTCCAGCCAGATCAGGAAACCCGTCAGGCTGGGCACTTCACCCCGTTCATAGCTAAGCGCCTGATTAAGCAGCTCGTCGATGCCATCTTCTGCCTCTTCGCCAAGTCGCGTGATCAGACGGCGGCGGCCATCGTGCCGGATCAATGCACGTTCCAAAAGGTCATAAGGGCGCAGAAAATCGACCTGTGCGCGCAAGTCGGTCAATAGTGCAAAGGCCGCAGGGAACCTTGCTCGATGCAAACGCAGCGAGTCCCACAGTGTCCCATTGCGCGCATGGGCCAGATTGAACAGATCAGTCTCTGACAGGCCCAAAAGTGGCGACCGCATCACGGCCGCCAGCGAAAGGCTGTCGTCCGGTGTATCCAGAAAAGCCAAAAGCGCCAACAGGTCCTTGACCGCCAGTTCCGCCCCCAGTTTCAACCGATCAGCCCCGGCAATCGGCAAGCCACGCTTTTTGCAGGCACGGATGATCTCGGTAAACAGGGTCGAGCGGCGTTGGACAAGGATCAGGAAGTCACCGGGATGAACTGGCCGCGTGCCGCTGCTGGTCACGATCTGAACGCCATCGCGCAGCATGCGGTCCATTTCTGCGGCGATCGCCTCGGCCAACTGGGCGGCAGGGTGGCTGGGGCGAACCAGATCGACCGGGTCTTCGAAATTCTTGTCAACCGGGTCTTTTTCGCCTTCGATCAGCGGCCAAAGGTCAACGCGACCGGGCAGATCGGATCGAAAGGCGATATGCGCCATGTCATCGCCAAGCGCAGCGGCATCAAGGTCATGCAAAGCGGCATCGACAAAGCCGAGGATGGCCGGGGAAGAGCGGAAAGAATGCGTCAGTTTCAGGCTCTGAAAGGCTTTTTGTGCCGTTTGAAAGCGCATCGAAAAGGCGTCGTGTTTGGCATCAAAAGCGGCGACGTCAGCACCTTGAAACGAATAGATCGATTGCTTTTGGTCGCCCACCACGAATAGCGTCCGCGCGCGGTGATGCGCGCTTTCGCCTGCGGTAAACTCCGCCGTCAACAGTTCAATCACACGCCACTGTGCAGGGCTGGTATCTTGCGCCTCGTCGACGAGAATGTGGT
>JBAXXO010000341.1:0-3422 GCA_037127855.1 Alphaproteobacteria bacterium | reverse complement strand
CGGCCATTGCGAGCGGGTCCGGTGCCGCGCTGGCCCACAGCCCGAAATCGTCCGATCGGCCGCCGGCCGTTCTGGACATCACCCGCCCATGGCCGTAACCCGGACTGATCAGCCCGAAGGTTCCCATATTGACCGCAACCCGCGCCATGTTCCGGCATCCGACCCTGCGCCTTGTCACCGCCATGATGCTGCTGATCGGTATGCACAATGCGTCGGTCTATCCCTATCAGTCGCTGATCGCCATCGAGCGTATCGGCCTGTCCAAACCCGCCTTTTCGCTGCTGCTGGTGCTGGCCTCGGCGGCGGCGGTGTTGGCGTCGGTTTGGATGGGAGTGTTTTCCGACCAGCGCGGCCACCGGCGACGCATCGCGGTGATCACCTGCCTGTGCTCGACCGCGGCCATTGCCATGATCCTGATCCACCCCGGGCCGCTGACCTTCTGGATCGGTCAAGGCATCCTGCTGCCGGTGGCGTGGAGCATCTATGGCCAGTTGTTCACGCTGGCCCGCCTCGCCTCGCCCGACGAAGGCAAGGCACGTGATCAGATATTGGGCGGCATAAGGTCGCTGCTGTCGGTGGGTTTTCTGACAATGCTGCTGTTCTGGACCTTTGCCTTTGCGCAGGGCGCCAGCGAAATGTCGGTCTATCTGTCGGGGGGGCTTGCCAGCCTTGCCATGTCGCTGTCGGTGCTGATCTGGTGGCCAAAAGACGGCGCCACATCCTGGACCGACACAAGATCCGGCCTGACCCTGCACCAAAGCTTTGCCGAAATCGCCAACCCCTATATCGTGTCGCGCCTGCTGTTCATCGGCGCGCTGTCGGTGTCGGGGGCGGTGTTCTTTGTGCTCGTTTCGCTGATCTTCGAGGCCTCGCCCCTGCGCGGCCCCGGTGATGTTGCGCTGTATATCGGCATGGTCGCGGGGTGGGAGGTGCCGTTCTTGCTGATCCTGCCGCGCTTTACCCATGCGTTTTCGCGTGCCACCGTGATGTCGCTGTCCGCCATGGTCTATGCGGCCCATCTGGCGCTGTTGCCGATGCTGTGTGACACGCCGCTGGTCTGGGCCCTGCCGATGCTGGCCGGGGGTGGCGGTGCCGTGATCTTGTTGCTGCCCATTGCCTATTACCAAGACCTTGTCGCCGGTCGCCCCGGCACGGCTGCCGCGCTGCTGGCGCTGCAAAAGCTGGTGGTTGACAGCCTGACTGCGGCCATCTTTGCCGTCGGCACTGCCCTTGGCGGGTTCGAGACGGTCGCGCTGATCGGCGTCGGCGTCGCGCTGAGTGGTGCCCTGTGCCTGTACCTTGCCGACCATCAGGACTGGTTTGCGGCAAAAGCATGAGCGTCACCGTCCCCATCGCGGCCATCCGGTCCAACCGTGACCTGCGGCTGACCGCCGGGCTGATGGTGCTGCAAGGGGCCTTTGTCTGCTCGCTGGGCCCATACATGTCCATCCTTGCGGTGCGGCAGTTCGGCCTTGGCGACCGCGGCTATGCGATGATCATGGTCGCCTCGACGCTGGTTTCGGTGACGGCGGCGCTATGGGCGGGCATCCGCGCCGATCAGACCGCCAACCGACGTGGCGTCGCGCTGTTATCGTGCTGGCTTATGCTGGCGGGGGCTGCGCTGATGACCGTGATCCCGGTCGCGCTGACCTTTGTGCTGGCCCATGCGCTGATCCTGCCGATGAACGCCCTGTTTGGCCAATTGTTCGCCCAGGCGCGGCTGGCGGCGCAAGGCTACGACGCCGCAACCCGCGACGGCATCCTCGCCACGGTCCGCGCCCTGTTTGCCCTGCCCTTCGTCGTGGTGCTGCCGCTGTGGTCTTGGGCCCTGTCGCATGGCACGCCGCTGCTCGCGATCTATCCCGTGGCTCTCGGCCTCGCCCTGATGATGCTGGGGCTGACCGCGGCGTTCTGGCCTTCCGCCGCCGCCGCCCCGTGGGAGGATCGGCCCTCGGGCCTGAGCCTGCGACAGGCGCTGCGGGAACTGACCGCTCCGGCGCTTGCGCTGCGCATCCTCGCCTTGGGTGCGGTCTCGGCGGGGGGTACGGCCTATTGGGCGATCATGGGGCTGGCGATGGGCGGCAGTGATGGCGATGGCGCTGCGCGGGCGGCGCTGTATGCTGGCCTGGTCGCGGGGCTGGAGGTGCCCTTCATGCTGGCGCTGCCATGGGTCACACCCCATGTGCCGCGCACAAGGCTGATCCTGATCGGCACGGCGATCTATACATTGCAACTTCTGGGCATTCCCCTGCTGGCGCATAGCGCGCTGGTGTGGCTGGCCCTGATTCCGGGTGCCATTGGCGGCGCCATCACCCTGACCCTGCCGATCGCCTATCTGCAAGACGCGCTTGGCGACCGCCCGGGTACCGGTGCCGCTCTGATGGCGCTGATGAAACTGGCTGGTGACGCCATGGCAGCCGCCTGCTTTGCCGCAGGCACGGCGCTGTCAGGCTATCTTTTGGCCGCAGCACTGGCGGCAGCCGTCACAATGGTTGGAGCGTTGGTGCTGGTCATCGCCGACCGCCACAGGCCTGCGGTCAGGTCGTAGCCGATGCGCTGCCTTGCACCGCGACCGCCCGCCTTGCAATATTCGGTCTTCAAATCCTACCGGCCCCGACGCGACTGGAAGGTGACACAGATGGCCCCAGTTTCTGAGTTGCCGATGACACCAGACGAGACGAGGGCATTCGCCGCCTCGCCACCCTGATCCGTCTCTCTACCCTTTCATCTTCCTGCAAGTATCCCATTTCATCACAAACCCATATGGGTTTGTGATTTGGTGCGTGGTTGCGCAACGCCCCGCTGCCATCCCATGGGGCGCAACGGCCCGGCCCCTATGTCAGCCAGACCAGCAGCCCCAGATAGAACCCGATCTCGCTGCATTGCTGCACCGCGCCCAGACAGTCGCCGGTATATCCCCCCAAGCGCGTCTCGAACCGCCGGCGCATGGCGTAATGGCCGGCAACCAGACCGACCAAGCCCGACAGCACTGACAGGGTTGGCACGACGGCCAGCAGCGGCAACAGCGCCGCAGCAGATGTGACAAGACCAGTCATCACCGCCCGCTGATCCAACCGCTCGGCCACCCCGGTCGCAGCACCCTTGTCGCGCAGATACGAGGATGAGGCCATGACCCACAGCATCGAGGCCCGGCTGCCGGCATGGGCGGCGATCATCACAAAGGGCACCACCGTTACGGGCATGGCGCACAACGCGGCCACCCGCCCCGCCAGCATCAGGCCGAGGCCCAGCACACCATAGGTGCCGATGCGGCTGTCACGCATGATCTCCAGCACCCGCTCGCGTGGGTGAAAGCCGCCCAGACCGTCGCAGGCATCGGCAAAGCCGTCCTCGTGCAAGGCGCCGGTGATCAGCAATTGCCCTGCCGTTGCCACCAGCACGGCCACGACAGGCGGATATAG
>JBAXXO010000340.1:0-3442 GCA_037127855.1 Alphaproteobacteria bacterium | reverse complement strand
GCGCCAGCGTCATCCCGACCGCTGGCAGCTCCAACCCGGCCCCGCGCACCGCCAGCACGATCGCCGCCGCCATCGGCCCCAACAGCAGGGCCGCTGGCAGATGCAACACCTCCAATCCCGTCGTCAGCACGGCCGACAGCGCGACAAGGGCGGCCCAGCGGGGCAGGGTGTTCCAGAGAGTTGGGGTCGTCATGGCAGGGACCTTTGCTTGACACCCAAAGACCCGGGCGCGTCACCTGGGCGTGCGACAGGACGCGGTCAAGTTCAAGCCCTGTCAAGCCAGTGGCACCTGACCCGACTCAACGCGCAACATTGCCAATGGCTTGCCTGTCCTGGATTGCCCTCAATCTGAGTCGGATTGAGGGCAATCCGCCCTAGCCGTCGATCCGCGCGCCCATCAGCGCGATGGCCTGCTGATAGACCTTGGCGGCATTCCACTGCGTCAGCACGGCGAAATTCGGCTCGCCCTGCTGATAGCCTTGCCCCGGTTGCCAGCCCTTTTGCTGCAGGTAATGCGCGGTCGAGGCCAGCGCATCCGCCGCACCGTTCAGATCGACCCGGCCGTCGCCATCACCATCCACACCGTAAGCCAGCGCATTGCCCGGCAGAAACTGCGTGTGGCCCCACTCACCATGCTTGGCACCGACGCTTGCCGCGGTGATCGAACCTTGATCGACCAATTTCAGCGCGGCAATCAGATGGGGGGCAAAGAAGTCCGACCGCCGGCAGTCATATGTCAGCGTTGCAATGGCCGACACGATCCTGGTATCCCCCATGCCGCTGCCAAAGCCGGTTTCCATGCCGTGTATCGCCAGAATGACCCCCGCTGGCACACCGTAAGTGGCCTCGATCCCGGCGTAAAAGCCGGGGTTCTTGGCCAGACGCTTGCGGCCCTGCGCCACGATCGTGTCTGCGCCGCGTACCGCAAGAAACTTGTCGAGCGAGTATTTGAAGCTTTTCTGGTTGCGGTCGGCGGAAATGGTCGCTTTGGAATAAGGTGCCGCCATCAAGGCCGCACGCCCTGCCTCGCCCACACCCGCCGCCGCGGCCTCGCCCGCCATGACGGGCTTCCAATCCTCGAACCCGGCTGAACTGTTGCCACAGGGTGCGGCCGCCGCGGCCCCCACCATGCCCCAAACCCCCAAGACGATTGTCAACGCGCGTACCATTACCACACCACACCCTTATGCCTGCCTGCGCCCCTATTTATCCACGCCAACCCGGCGCGCAAGCGGCTAATCAGCGTCCCTTCAGCGCCGCGCGCATTTTATGACGCTGTCTGGGGAACTGCCGGCCCGTTTGGGGACTCGAAAACCCCCTGTTCTTCCGATGATCGAAAGGCAGGTTTCCCATGCTGACGCGGCGCAAGTGGCCAGTGCCAGGCGCACAAAGAACTTGATCCGATGGCAGAATCAAGTGACGCTGCAATCTCGAGGCAGCCTGCTTGCGAATGCTGGACCAACGACGCCCGTATTGCCCTTACAGTCGGAGAAGCATCATGACACTTGTTGCGATCAATGTTCTGCTGGATCCAGATCCCGCCACCGTCGAAACGGCCAAGGCCGTAAACGCCCGCCTGCGACACAGCTATCCTGACGGGTTTGCCCTTGATGCACAGCATGCGCCGCACATCACGTTGCTTCAGCGCTTTGTGCCCGCCGACAGCATCGACGAGGTGGCAGAGCGTGTGTCCAACGTCTTGCAAACCGAGCCGAAGATCAAATTGGGAAAGCAGCGCAACCAGTTATTATGACCTTGCCTACCAAGATCTCGGACTCGTCGGCATCGTGGTCGAACCGACCGAGGATTTGCGCCGGCTGCAACAACGGATGATCACGGCCGTTGCCCCCTTTGCGGCACAAAACGGGACAGGTGATGCCTTTGCACCCCGCCCTGACGGCGCGCCGATTTCGCAGCCGACCATTGACTACGTGAACAGCTTCGTCGGACCGCGCACCGGCACGAACTATCACCCACACCTCACCGTGGGGATTGGCACCCGAGCCTTCGTGGATGCCTTGAAGGCAGAGCCGTTTGCAGCCTTTACCTTTCAGGCCGTCTCGGCGAGCCTGTACCAGCTTGGCGATTATGGCACAGCGCAGAGGAAGCTTCATGATCTCCACCGTTTCTGATCCGCTGCCCTCGTGGAATGAGTGTGCCGCCAAGCAAACGATCCTCGGCTTTGTGGCCAAGGTTACAACGCAAGGGTCGGCCGACTTTGTGCCAGAGACAGAGCGCATCGCTGTCTTTGACAATGACGGGACACTTTGGCCGGAAAATCCAATGCCCTTTCAGGCTGCCTTTGCGCTGGATGAACTGAGGCGACTGGTGCCATCGCAGCCGGAACTTGCGTCGGATCCGATGGTACAGGCAGCCCTTGCCGGCGACCTTGCAAAACTGCTGGCAGGCGAACACTTCGATGGCTTGTTGCAGATACTGGCGCTGACCCATGCTGGCATGACGGTCGAGGCGTTTCGGACGGCGGTCGAGGCTTGGCTGGCATCGGCCCGCCATCCGCGATTTGGGCTGCCCTACGACGACCTTACCTATCAGCCGATGCAGGAATTGCTGGGGCACCTGCAGGCGAACGGTTTCAAGAATTTCATCGTTTCGGGCGGCGGCGCCGACTTCATGCGCGTTTGGGTCGAGCGGGTTTACAACATCCCGCCCGAGCGGGTGGTCGGCTCAACCGCGCGAACGATCTTCGAGATGCGCGACAGCGGCCCGGTGCTGACAAAGACCCTCGACCATCTTTTCGTGAACGACAAGCAAGGCAAGCCCCCCGGCATCCACCAATTCATCGGCCGCCGCCCGCTGGTCTGCTGTGGCAACAGCGACGGTGACCACGCGATGCTGCAGTACACGACGATCGGCAATCCGCGTCCCAGCCTTGGCCTGATCGTCCACCACACCGACGGCGAACGCGAATATGCCTATGATGCGACGACGAACAGCACTGGCAAGCTGGTCCATGCGCTGAGCGAGGCACCCGAGCGCGGTTGGTTGGTCGTTGACATGCAGCGGCACTGGAAACGGGTCTTCCATTCCGACCCCGTGTAACCCACGACAATGGTGTGGCCATGGCCAGGGCGGTGACGCCGACCAAAGCGCGCGTCGCCGGGGTGGTGCTTGACTGGACAAAAGCAAGAATGCGAAGAATTCGCTTTGCCGCCTACTGCCACGATCCTTGAACCGTCGGACAATCGGCTTGCACATCTTTGGTTCTGGTGTATTATTTTTTAAGGTGGCAGCCCGTAGGGGAGTTGAACCCCTCTTCCCAGGTTGAAAACCTGGTGTCCTAACCGATAGACGAACGGGCCACGACAGCTTGGTGGTCAGTGGCGCGGTACTAGCCAAGCTCGCCACAGGGTGCAAGAGGAAAAATCACGCCTTTGCAAAAGCCGCATCTTCCAAGCGCACTTGCACCTTGGACCGTCCGCCC
>JBAXXO010000339.1:0-3451 GCA_037127855.1 Alphaproteobacteria bacterium | reverse complement strand
TTTGGCGACCCGGTGAAAGCCAATTCTTCAAGACCGTCCCGATCCCGCGATTTAGCCTGCGTTTCGTGGCGAATCGCCGACCTTGGCTTCGATGCCATCGCGCCTTTCACCAGCCTCAATCAGTTCGGATAAGCGAGTCGGGCCATGCTACCTTCCCGATCAACGCCCCAAGCAATAGCGGCTTGCCGTTACGCGCAGCGCTGCGGCTAGACCTGTGCTGCGGCACCCCGGGGCTTTCGCGACCGCTCTGTCGCGGATTTCAACTGGCCACAGGCCGCCATGATATCCTCGCCGCGCGGGGTACGGATCGGACTTGCGTAACCGGCATTATGGATGATGTCGGCAAAAGCGTGGATCCGGTTGCCCGACGAACGCCTGTAGGGCGCACCGGGCCATTCGTTGAACGGGATCAGATTGATCTTGGCCGGAATTCCCCGGATCAGTTCGACCAGACGGTGGGCGTCTTCCTTGGTGTCATTCACCCCCTCGAGCATCACATATTCGAACGTGATCCGCTCGCTGTTCGACACTGAGGGATAGCTGCGCAGCGCCTCCAGCAGCGTCGCGATGTTCCATTTCTTGTTGATCGGCACCAGCCTGTCGCGCACCTCGTCCGTGGTGGCGTGAAAGCTGACGGCCAACAGACAGCCAATCTCGGTCGCCGCCCGGGCAATTTCAGGCACGACGCCGCTGGTCGACAGGGTGATCCGGCGACGGCCAAGGGCGATGCCTTCGTCATCCATCACCACCTTCATCGCATCGCGGACATTGTCGAAATTGTACAATGGCTCGCCCATGCCCATCAGCACGACATTGCTGATCAGACGGGTTTCCGGCTTGGCCTGCCCCTTGACCGGCCATTCGTTCAGGTCATCGCGCGCCAGCATGACCTGACCTACAATCTCGCCGGCTGTCAGATTGCGCACCAGCTTTTGCGTGCCGGTATGGCAGAACGAACAGGTCAGCGCGCAACCCACCTGACTGCTGATGCACAGGGTGCCCCGGTCGGTTTCGGGGATGTAAACCACCTCAACCTCATGCCCGCCCGCGATCCGCACCAGATATTTCCGCGTGCCATCGGCCGAGATTTGCCGCGTCACCACCTCAGGCAACTCGATCACGAAATGGGCGGCCAACAGCGCGCGATACTCCTTGGCAAGGTTGGACATCAGGGCAAAATCCCGCACGCCCCAGTAATAGACCCACTGCCAGACCTGACCCACGCGCATCTTGACCTGCGCGCCGGGAGTTCCGGCAGCCAGCAAAGCCTCGGCCAAGTGCGTCCGCGTCAGTCCAACGATGTTGATACGGCCGCTTTCGGGCAGTTTGCGCGGCACGGTCAGTACGTCTGGGGTGATGGACATCACAGGAGAATTGGCAGTCATGTCGGGTCTCGGTCATTTTGGGAACCACGACCTTATAGGTGCTACGCCAGCAAAAGGAAACCGCCTGCAACGATCCGGCAAGCGGCGGTTGGCCAGGGTTTCAGACCTGACGCCCCAGCCCGACGATGATCATCGGCGCAGCAAATATGTGCTGTGGACAGGTCCGGGCGCGACTTGCGACTGGTGGCAATGGTGGGATGGCCCCCCACCCTACCCCTCACTTGCAGCGATCACCGGCTTCGGCCATCGCTGCGGTGAATCCCCGCAACGAAAAGGTATCTTGCGTCTGCGTGCCTTTGGCCGACCGCGCCGTCAGAATGGCCGAGCCACCCTTTTTCAGCGCCGCCAGCACCTTGGCATCATCCTCGGCATTCGCAGACCAGGCCCATTCGCCATTAGCCACCAGATCGAACTTTGTGCCGTCGACGTTCAACTCGACCTTGGACTGCGGCGCAAACGGATAGCCGCCAGTGAAGGACGTCTCTCCACCCGCCTGACCGGGGCGGAAGGTGACGAACAGCAGGATATCACTGCGCTTGACCGAGACCGGCTTGCCGTCACGGCTGTTGACCGTCTGCTTGGGGCTGGACACGCCCCAGCATTCCTTGGGCTTTGTTTCAGTGAAAACGCTCCAGTCGCTGATGGTTGCCACCAGATTGTCCGACTGCCCGGTCGTCTGTGCCAGCGCCGCCGTCGTCATGCAGGCCATACCTGATCCCATCACGGCCCCCAGCACTGCGCCTTTCATCCACCTTTTCATGTTTCTTTGGCCTCCAGCCGCCTGTTGTCTGCACCAGACCCAGCTTTGCGCGGGATTTTCCTGTGGCACAGGACATTCCTACTCGTTATCCGCATCTTTACCGATAATGACTGTTTTGCGAAAGCCCCATGGGCAGATTTTCGCCAAGACTTGATAAAGGAGGACCAAGATGCACAATCAGCCCGCAGAACCCATGGTTGAGCTTTGGCGTGGGGGGCTTTTGGAAAGCGTCCATGCCGGCCATGCCGTGATATGTGATGCCATGGGGCAGATCGTGGAAAGCTGGGGCAATCCGGCCGAAATCATCTTTCCGCGGTCCTCGTGCAAGATGCTGCAGGCCCTGCCGCTGATGGAAAGCGGTGCCTTTGACGCCGCCGGCCTGACCGAGGCGCATGCGGCCTTTGCCTGCGCCAGCCACTATGGGTCGTCCTTGCACACAAGCCTTGCGCACAGCTGGTTGACCGGTCTGGGAATGGGCGAAAGCGACCTGCGCTGTGGTGCGCACGAACCGACCGATAAGGTGGAGCGCAACCGCCTGATCAAGGCCGATGAAAGCCCCTGCCAATATCACAACAACTGCTCGGGCAAGCATTGCGGCTTTCTGACCATGAACCGCCATCTCAAGGGCGGGCAAGACTATACCGACCTGGACCACCCTCTGCAGGTGCAGATCAAACAGGCTTTCGAAGAGGTGACCGGCGAAGTATCCTCAGGCTGGGGCATCGATGGCTGTTCGGCCCCCAATTTTGCAACCTCGTTGCACGGTCTGGCGCGCGCCATGGCGGCCTTTGCCGCAGCGACAAGCTTCGGCGACGGGCGCGACCGGGCCATGCACCGCCTGACCCGGGCCATGGCGGCCTATCCCGAGCTGGTGGCAGGTGACACGTCCTGCGACACCGAGTTGATGCGCGCCATGGATGGCCGCGTGACGCTGAAAGGTGGGGCCGAGGCAGTGCATATCGCCATCATCCCGGCACTGAAACTGGGCGTGGCAATCAAGATCGTCGACGGCGGTTACCGCGCCTCCGATGCCGTGATCGCCGCCCTTCTGGTGCGCCTTGGCGTGCTGGATGCCGGGCACAAATACACGCGCAAGCGGCTGAACGCCGTCCAGACAAACTGGCGCGGCAAAGAAACGGGGGTGCTGAAGCTGTCCGCCGACTTCCTTTAGTATTTCCAATATGACATGAACAAGGAGCGCCTATGGTGCGCCTTTGGTTACCGTTTCAAAGCCTTGGGAGTCAGCTATGTAAGCTACCTTTGGTTTTGGGTGACGCGGCCTGATCAATGGGCGCTGGTTTTGGCG
>JBAXXO010000338.1:0-3456 GCA_037127855.1 Alphaproteobacteria bacterium | reverse complement strand
AAGGCTGTTTCGCCGTCAGGCGGCGTCGATTCGCACCTGAAAACAATTGTTACGCGCCGACCGTACATGAACATAGGCGACGCGAGGGTCCACCAACCTCGCCTCAGCCTCTGTCACGATCCGCGCCCTGGGCACGACGGCGCCGGTGCCATAGACAATCCGGTCATCCGCGCCATAGCCGCGCAGGATGTAATCTGCCGAGTCCAGCATCTGGGGCATCTCAATGCCCCCGCCTGCTGCACAGGCATCGGCACACAGAAAGATCGGCCCCAACTCAGCATAGGGCTGCAGAGTGGGAAAAGGTCGATGCGCCAGCACCAACATCTCGGCACCCGCCGGGATCATCCGCAGACAATGCCGGCACGGATTGCCATCACCGTCTGACACCCGACGTTCCGGCACCTGCCCATTGGCATCCGGTCCGCCGGCCTGATAGGCCCGCACAATATGCGTCGGTATCGGGGTAAACCGCATCGCTTGCTCCTTCATACTGGTAAAAATACTCATCTACCCGGCACACAGGGGCATAGCGACCCAGAACTTGCGCAATTATGCCCGCTCGACCAATCGCCCAAGAACCCGCCCGCCCAAAATGTGCATGTGATAATGCGGAACCTCTTGCATGCCATTCATGCCGGCATTGGTGATGGCGCGATAGCCTTCGCCCGGCGCGATCCCAAGCAAAGCGCAGACCGCGGCAGCGGTGCGGTGGAAATCCAGGATCTCTTCAGCACTGGCCTCGGCAGCGAAGTGGTCGAAATTCACGTACGGCCCCTTTGGGATCGCAAGCACATGTATCGGGGCCTGTGGGTGGATGTCGTGAAACACCAGGGTATGGGCACTTTCCATCGCGGTCCTGTTAGGGATTTCGCCGCGCAGGATGCGGGCAAAGATATTCGATTGGTCATAGTTGTACATGGGGTCAATCCACAAAAAGATGGGCGGTTGCAGCGATTTCACGCGCCTTTTCAGGCGCAACATCCAGAAACTCCGCCAATGCCAAGGTGTTTTCATCAACTGTTGCCTGCTGACGGATGCGCACCAGACCGGAAAAACCAGCATCGCGCAACCGGTCACTTTCAAAGCGCACGTCGTAGCGTATGGTCGGCAACAGGCGGTCAATCACCTCGGGCGGGGTAAGGTCGCCCGCCAGACCGACACGACGGGCATGGCCAATCAGGTAGTCTTTGCTGAAATCACACTGAATTTCCAACAGTCTAACCTTTGCCCTGTCGTTATAGAAATCCTGTATCAACGCGGTGCTGGCCGGGTCGATGCAGATGATCAGGTGGTCGGTCTGCCAATAGTCAAACAGCATCCGCACCAGCGCACGTCGGTGCCGGGTGCGTTTTGCCAAGGTCGTCTGGATACCACCAAGATCCGGCAAGGGTGTGTTGGCTTCGTTGAATAGATAGTCCACGGCGGCAATGTTGGTCACCTGTCGCATCCGTTCGACCAGCCGCTTGGCGACATGCCATTTCTTGCAAGTCACCAGCAGCAGGGTCCGTTCTTGGCCAAGGCTGCTTTCCGCCTCCCAGAAACGCGGGGCAAATCGGCGTCCGTGGCGACCCCGCTCGGACAGAAACTTGAACAGGTTTGGACCCTCGGCGGAAATGCCGAAGCTGACCCCGGTCGCCCCATACAAGTTGCCAAGGCGGTCCTTCAGTTCTTTGGCATCTGGGCTGATCTTGCGGGCAAACAAATAGTCCTGACTGATCAGCAAATCATACTGGTCATTGTAAAAGTTCACGGGCATTCCGTAATCGGTGAACATCAGAAAAGTCAAGCTGCGGCTTCGAATCTCGGTATCGGGCACCAGATGGCGCACGATGGTCTGAAAGAAAGTCTCGTCCGGGATCCATGTCGTCCGAAAGAACCCCATGACATCCTTGCGTTTGGCGATGAACTCCAGCACCGCTTCCGCGGTTTGGCGCCGCAGACACCACCACTGACTACCGATTTGCATCAGGATGTCGGCAGGTACCTTGCGTTCAAGCCTCAGCTTGCGTTGCAGGTCAAGCGACTGGTAAAACAGCGTCTTTTGTGTCCGCTCGTTGAACCAATGGCGATAGATCAACCGCTCCTCCTTCAGGCCGGTCTTGATCCAGTCGCTGGCAAAGAAATCAGCGCTTTCGATGTAATCGACATCGGTCCGGTCCAGAAAGTCATGCGCATATTCGGCTGTCTTGGTCGGCATGCAGTCGCCAGACATCAGGTAGAAATGCGTCGCGCGCGGAAATGCTTCGACGGCGGCCTGCAAAGCTAGGATTGTCGCCTCGACCAATGACCACGCTCCCCAGCCGCACTTGATCCGCCGGCGGGCAAAGGTGACTGAGAGGTTGTTGGCCAAGGAGGTCCGGATCTTGTCAAAATCCTTGATTGTGGCGCGGGCATCAAAATGGATCGCAATGCAGTCGCCAGCGGCCGTCAGGCGCTGCGCCTGGGAAATGATCCCATCGGGGTCCTTGTGACACAAAAGAATAAACGAGATTTTGGCCATTTTCGAAACCGTTCCGCCCGTTTTGCACGCATTGAGGCATTAGATAGCTGTATCAGTCATTGAAAAAACAGAGTTTGTTTGCTTTTTTGCGTCTAGACTTCAGCATACTCCCCCGAATGACACATATTTCGCCAAGGAGGCGATGGCTCATGGGTTTTGCCGGAACGTGGATGACCGAAAGCGAAAATGTCGTGTACCGTGTCGTGCCAAAATGTGCCTGCTCGACCATTGGTCAAATCCTGTTTTACGGTGACCATGGCCGCTTTTTCGATGGGGACATTCATGATGCCCAGTCAGGCATCCACAAATGGTCGATGGAGGCCAGCCAACCGCTGATCGAAAAGGTGGTCAAGGCGCACAAGGTCTATGCCTTTACCTGTGTGCGCAACCCCTACACCCGCGTATTGTCATCCTTTTTTGACAAGATTTGCGGCATTCAGCGCAATGGAAAACGCTATCGCGGCAACCTTGTGCCCCTGATCATCCAGAAATATGGCATCGAAGTTGGCGGCGACGATGGTCGGCAGGACTTCGATCAGATCGCCAGCTTCCGCCGGTTCTTGCTGTTCGTGCGTGACACAATCCGTTTCAAGAAACCGATGGAGCCTGACATCCACTGGTCTGCCATGGCCGGGCATGTCAGCACCTTTATCGGCAACGGAGGTCGCTACACCAAGATCATCTCTACGGAGAAATTCGACGAGGGCATGGCCCAAGTCGTGGCCGCGATGCAACCCGCCCACACCATCGATCTGAAAACGATCCCGCGTTTCAACGAAAGCGAGGGCCACGGTCCCACCCGCGCCCATCCTGTCGAGGCGTATTTCGACGACCTGTCGATGCATCTGATGTGGGAAATCTACAAACGCGACTTCCAGTGTTTCAAGTATGATTTCGAAAACCCCGCCAACAAGATGCCGGTGGCAGAAATTGACTTGGACGAGGTACACGCCAAG
>JBAXXO010000337.1:0-3456 GCA_037127855.1 Alphaproteobacteria bacterium | reverse complement strand
AACGGAAGACAGAAAGCATGGCACTTAAGTCGTATAAGCCGACGACGCCTGGCCAACGCGGGTTGGTTCTGATCGACCGTTCGGAATTGTGGAAGGGCCGTCCGGTCAAATCCCTTACGGAGGGTTTGATCAAGACGGGTGGTCGCAACAATACCGGACGCATCACGATGTGGCACAAGGGTGGGGGCGCCAAGCGTCTTTACCGTGTCGTTGATTTCAGGCGCACAAAATTTGATATGGCCGCAGTGGTCGAGCGGATCGAATACGATCCCAACCGCACCGCCTTTATTGCATTGATCAAATATGCCGACGGCGAACAGGCCTATATCTTGGCTCCGCAGCGTCTGGCCATCGGGGACAGCGTCATCGCTGGCGCCAAGACCGACGTAAAGCCGGGCAATGCGATGCCATTCAGCGGTATGCCAATCGGTGCCATCGTTCACAATGTCGAGCTGAAGGCCGGCAAGGGCGGGCAGTTGGCGCGCGCCGCCGGCACCTATGCGCAGTTCGTGGGCCGCGACGGCGGCTATGCTCAGATCCGCCTTTCGTCGGGCGAGTTGCGCATGGTGCGTCAGGAATGCATGGCAACCATTGGTGCCGTGTCGAACCCCGACAACAGCAACCAGAATTTCGGCAAGGCGGGGCGCATGCGCCATCTTGGCGTGCGTCCGACCGTCCGCGGTGTTGCGATGAACCCGATCGACCACCCGCATGGTGGTGGTGAGGGTCGTACCTCGGGTGGTCGTCACCCGGTCACCCCATGGGGCAAGGGCACCAAGGGCAACAAGACCCGCAAGACCAAAGCTTCGGACAAGCTGATTGTCCGGTCGCGTCACGCGAAGAAAGGGCGCTAATCCATGGCACGTTCTATTTGGAAGGGCCCGTTCGTTGACGGATACCTGTTCACCAAGGCCGAAAAGGCCAAAGCCAGTGGCAAGAACGAAGTGATCAAGATCTGGTCGCGCCGTTCCACGATTCTGCCGCAATTCGTGGGCCTGACCTTTGGTGTCTATAATGGCAAGAAGCACATTCCGGTCGCCGTGACCGAAGAAATGATCGGCCAGAAGTTCGGTGAATACTCGCCGACCCGGACCTATTACGGTCACGCCGCCGACAAGAAAGCAAAGAGGAAGTAAGCCATGGGTAAGGAAAAAGCTCCGCGCCGCGTGGCTGAGAATGAAGCAATGGCCATCGCCCGCATGCTGCGGACGTCTGAGCAAAAGCTAAATCTCGTCGCCGGTCTGATCCGCGGCAAGAAGGTGGATCGTGCCTTGGCCGACCTGACCTTCAGCAAAAAGCGCATCGCGGGTGATGTGAAAAAATGTCTACAGTCGGCAATTGCCAATGCGGAAAACAACCACAACCTTGACGTCGATAGCCTGATTGTGGCTGAGGCTTGGTGTGGCAAGAATCTGGTGATGAAGCGTGGCCGTCCGCGTGCCCGTGGCCGGTTCGGCAAGATCATGAAGCCGTTCTCGGAAATCACCATCAAGCTGCGCCAAGTCGGGGAGACTGCATAATGGGTCAGAAGGTCAATCCGATCGGGATGCGCCTGCAGGTCAACCGCACCTGGGACAGTCGTTGGTTTGCTGAATCGAAAGATTACGGCAACCTGCTGCTGGAAGACCTGCGCATGCGTGAATTCATTCACAAAGAGTGCAAGCAGGCAGGCATCTCAAAAGTCATTATCGAACGTCCGCACAAGAAGTGCCGCGTGACCATTTACTCGGCGCGTCCGGGTGTGATCATCGGCAAGAAAGGCGCGGATATCGAAACCCTGCGCAAAAAGCTGACCGTGTTCACCAAGTCGGAACTCCACCTCAACATCGTTGAGGTGCGCAAGCCCGAGTTGGACGCGCAACTGGTGGCCGAAAGCATTGCCCAGCAGATGGAACGCCGGGTGTCCTTCCGTCGTGCCATGAAGCGTGGCGTGCAGAACGCCATGCGGATTGGCGCGCTCGGGATTAGGGTCAACGTTTCGGGCCGCCTTGGCGGTGCCGAGATTGCCCGGACAGAATGGTACCGCGAAGGCCGTGTGCCGTTGCATACCCTGCGCGCCGACATCGACTATGCCTTGGATGAAGCCATGACGCCTTATGGCATCATCGGTGTGAAAGTCTGGATCTTCAAAGGCGAAATCCTGGAGCATGATCCGCAAGCGCATGACCGCCGCCAAGCCGAGTCGCAGGAAGGCGCCGCACCGCGTCCGCCCCGCCGCGACCGCGAACGCGCGTAAGGGAGAGAGAGAATGCTGCAACCCAAACGGACCAAGTTCCGCAAGCAGTTCAAAGGCCGTATCCACGGCGAGGCCAAGGGTGGTTCTACCCTGAACTTCGGCTCCTTTGCGCTGAAATCCACCGAGCCCGAGCGTGTGACCGCGCGGCAGATCGAAGCGGCCCGCCGCGCGATTACCCGCCACATGAAGCGTCAGGGCCGGGTCTGGATCCGGATTTTCCCGGATGTTCCAGTCTCTGCCAAGCCCGTCGAAGTGCGTATGGGTAAAGGTAAGGGGTCGACCGACTATTGGGCGGCCAAGGTAAAGCCCGGCCGCATCATGTTCGAAATCGACGGCGTGTCCGAAGTCATTGCCCGCGAGGCGCTGCGCCTTGGGGCGATGAAGCTGCCGGTCACCACGCGCGTTGTGGTCCGCGAGGACTGGTAAGGTTTTTGCCCTTAGGCAAAAACCAGTGCGGTATAGCGAATTGCCCTGCAATTGGCGGACCGTCACACGGTAAAGAATTGGCCCCCTGCCGGAAACGGTGGGGGCCTTTCGCTTATGGAGAGCCCAATGGCCGAGATTGCGTCCCTATTCGTCACCCGCCTGTATCGTGGCACCTTGAATGATCTTGCCAAGAAAAAGGTCGATTACGCCGAGTTGGCCGCTGCCTGCGAGGGGATTGCCGAGGATGACGAGGCGGGCCAGGAATGGTGCGAGGCAAATGGCTATCCGGGCTATACGTCCTATGCCAGCTTGAATGACCTACCTTGGCGGTTCCCGATCTTTGCTGATCTGGAAAAGGCGTTGGACAAGCATGTGGCAGCGTTTTGCAAGGATCTGGGCTTTGACCTTGGTGACAAAAAGCTGAAATGCGGCTCGTTCTGGATCAACATCCTGCCTTACGGCGGCATGCATGCCAGCCACATCCACCCCCATTCGGTGATCTCGGGCACCACCTATGTGGCGATGCCCAAGGGCACCTCGGCCCTGAAGCTGGAGGACCCCCGACTGCCGATGATGATGCACGCGCCGTTGCGGTTGAAGAAGGCGGGGCAGGAGTTGCAGAGCTTTGTCTATGTCAAGCCAGATGTCGGCGAGGTGCTGCTATGGGAAAGCTGGCTGCGCCACGAGGTGCCGATGAACATGGCCGAGGAAGAGCGGATTTCGGTCAGCTTCAACTATGAGTGGGCGTGAGGGGTAGGGTGGGTGATTTCACCCACCACTTCGGTGGCAATGTG